>CAYSTY010000001.1:0-61330 GCA_964433685.1 uncultured Actinomycetota bacterium
AGGTCCGCGAGCCCTCGAGCACGTGGTACTCGGTGTTGGCGTGGTGGATGCCGGGGCCGCGCCCCCAGTCGGTGTGGAAGTCGACGCGGAGCGAGGACGAACCGTCCTCCTCGTCGACCGACAGCCGCCGTTCGCTCGCGCGGCCCTCGCCGCGGGGCAGCTCAGCGGCGTGCCAGACGTAGTCGTCCTCCTGGATCAGCTCCACGTGTGGTCGCATCGACCCTCCACTCTCCGTCTGGCCCCGACACGCACCCGGGCTCGTCGCCGGTCGCGTCCGACGCTGTTCCCACGAGGGGAACTGCGTTCCGGTCAGGGGACGCTACTCGTCCGCTCACCCGCCGGTCAAGACCCCGGACGGGACGGGGGCCGCCCTCTCGGGCGGCCCCCACCGGTCAGCTGCCGTCGGCGTCAGGGTCGCCGACGTCGTCCCACCGGCACCTGCACGAGCTGGCCGTCACCGAGCACCAACGCGGCGCCACCGAACAGCAGCAGGCTGCTGGCGATGAGGATCGCGTGGGCGGTGATCCCGCCCTCGGAACCGGTGCGCGGGAGGGTCCCGCCCCCGCCGCCAGCACCGGCGCCGCCGCCAGCTCCGCCACCGGCGCCCGCACCGCCACCGGCGCCGTCGCTCCCGTCGGGCTCGTAGTCCACCGCGACCGCCTGGGTGGCGAACTCGAAGACCGCCGCGTCGTCGGTGGTGCAGGTCGTGTCGAGCTCACCCATCGGACCGTTGTAGGCGAACACGAGCGACTCGAGGGTGAGCGTGGCATCCCCCGCCGTGTCGGCGGTGAAGCTGCCGGTCATGGTCGCCCCGGGCACCGTCGCGCCGGGTGACAGCTCGCCGAAGGCCGGTCCTTCGAGCGCGACCTCACCGCTGAGGTTGCCACCGAGCGTCCACGTCGCCTGCGGCAGCATGTCGCCGGCGGGGATGGTCACCGGGACGAGGTCGAGCCCCATCCCCTCCTCGAACTCGTGGGTCACCCGGACCGTGCCACCGAGGCCCGGGTTGGCCGGGTCGAGGGTGACGGTGTGGGTCGTGGTCCAGTGCGTCGGGGTCTGGAACTGCCCGGTCATGCACGTCATGTCGAGGGTGTAGGTCTCGGTGCGGGGCGCGGGCGGGTCCGCGGTCGGCTCACCCTCCGACGGGTCCGGATCGGGATCCGGGTCGGGATCGGGATCCGGGTCGGGGTCCGGGTCGGGATCGGGGTCCGGGTCGGGATCGGGATCGGGATCCGGGTCGGGATCGGGGAGCGGATCGGGGTCGGGATCACCCTCACCCGCGGCGACGATCGGCCGCACGAGCTGCAGCGGTGACGACGGCGCGTCGCAGGTGGTGTCCATCTGTGAGTTGTCGAAGAAGAACTCGGTGACCGCGACGGTGACGTCGCCGGCGCTCGCGGTGTCGTCGGCGGGCTCGAACTCACCGGTCAGCGTGGCACCGGGCCCACGACTCCCGGGCGGGATCGGGTCGGTGTTCGACGGGCCGGTGAGCGTGATCGTCGCGTCGTAGACGCCGCTGAGCACCACCGTGGCCGACGGCGTGAAGTCGCCCGGTTGGATGGTGGCGGCGTCGCCGAGGAACACCGGCGCCCCGTTCAACGGGCCCTCGCCGTAGGTGAGGCTGACGCGCAGCCGCCCGCCGACCTCCGGCGTCTCCGGTTCGACGGCGAGGTCGAACCCGGTCGTCCACGCTGCCGGGTCGAAGGTCGCGGTGACGCAGGACCAGGTGATCTCGGTGGACTGCGCTGCGGCGGGCGCGAGGGGCGCCAGGGCGCTGCTGAGCAGCACCAGCGCGCCGCCGAGCACCGCGGTGCGGGCGCGGCGACGTGGGTGGGCCAGGTTCATCGGGTCACCTCCGAGGTGCGACGGGGCAGGAACAGCAGCGCGGCGAGGCCGAGCATCAGCAGCGCGGTGCTCCACAGACCCGCGACCGGCAACTCGTCGCCGGGACCGGTCTGGGCGAGGTTGTCGTTGCCACCGGAGGTCGTGTTCGTGGTGGTCGACTCCTGCTCACCGTCGCTGTCGTCACCGTCGGCATCGGCTTCCGGTTCCGGGTCGGGGTCCGGTTCGGGATCGTTCGACGCGAAGTCGATGTTCACGATGTGGGTGTTGGCGGCGACGACGTCGTCGTCCGCGGTGCCCGGCAGGATCTGGGCGCCGACGACGCACTGCTGTTGGGTGCAGTCGTACTCGTTGAACCGTTCCGCGATCGTCAACGTGACGCTGGGGATGTCCCCGTTGTCGTCAGCGTTGACGAACAGCGCCCCACCCGTGAGGTGGCAGTGCGCCGGACCGCTCACCTCGGCGATGCACTGGCCGACCGCGATCTGGGTCATCCCCGGCGTGAACCCCGACCCGGTGACGGTCACCTGGTCCCCGTCGGTGAGCCCGGAGGTCTTGCTGGCGGAGATCCGAGCCTGTGCCTGCGCGGCGGACGCGCTGGCCAGGAGCAGCGTGAAGCTCAACAGCAGGGCGCCGAGCAACCGGATCAGGGGCGGGACCCCGTAGCGAGTGGTCATGGGTGGAACCTCGTCTCTCATGGTGTCGTGGAGAGCGCGGCGGGTGCCGCTGGGTCCGACGTCCTGCCGTCGTCGTCCCCGGTCGTGGCGACCGCCCCGGAACGGGCGATCGCGGTCGTGTCGTCACCGAGGTAGGAGCGCACCACCGCGGGGTGGGCACACACCTCGTCGGGATCGCCGTCGGCGATGACCCGACCGAGCTCCATGGCGACCAGGCGGTCGGCCAGGCTCGTGATGAGCGGTAGGTCGTGCTCGATGACCACGAGCGTGGTCCCGAGCGACGTGTTGACGCGACGCAGCAGCTCACCGAGGGCCGCGCTCTCGCCCTGGGCGATCCCGGCCGACGGCTCGTCGAGCAGCAGCAACCGCGGCTCGAGGGCCAGCAGGCAGGTCAGCTCCGCCACACGCCGCGTGCCGGTCGACAGCTCCCTGATCTGACGGTCCGCGAGCCCGGTCAGGCCCATGATCTCGAGCAACTCGTCGGCACGAGCGGCCTTGCGCCGGTCGTTGCGGCTCGCCCCCACCAGGGACGCCCACAGGTTCGTCGGGGAGTGCTGCTCGCCGGCGACCATGACCGTCTCGCGCAGCGTGGCGGTGCTGAACAGCCGTGCGTCCTGGAACGAACGCACCATCCCACGCCGGGCGCGTTGCTCCGGGCGCAGGTCGGAGACGTCCTGGCCCTCGAACACGACCGAACCGCGGTCGGCGGCCGTGAACCCGGCGAGGATCTCGAAGAAGGTCGTCTTGCCCGCGCCGTTCGGCCCGATGATGCCGAGGATCTCACCTTCGGCGACGTCGAGGTCGATGCTCTGGACCGCGCGGACGCCGCCGAACGAACGCTCGATCGCGCGGACCTGCAGCAGTGGGCTCCCGGGCGGGAGCGAGCGCTCCACGCGGTCGATGGCACCGCCGTGGCGCAGCTCACCCACCCCGGCGAGGGGACGAGCCGGTTCGGGCTCCTCCGCGCGGACGGCGGCGACGTCGATGCCCGCCCCTCGGGCGAGCCGGTCGACGACCCGGTCGCGGATCGTGACGGTCAGGCCGCTCAGCCCACCCGGCAGGAAGATCACCGCGAGCAACCAGGTGAGCGTCAGTGCGGCCTGCCCGATGATGTCGAGGGCGAGCAGGCCCGGGAGCCCCACGATCAGCAGCGCACCGAGCAACGGACCGAGCAGGAAGCCGAGCCCGCCGACCACCGCCAGCGCGACGACGTCGATGCTGGCCACCACGGGGAAGCTGTTGACGTTGAGCAACGAGGCGCTGTGGCCGATCACCACACCACCGAGCCCGGCGATCGCACCGCTGACGGCGTACATCTGCAGCTTGCGACGCGTGACCCGGATGCCGAGCGCCTTCGCGGCATCCTCGTTGTCACGGATCGCGAACCACAGCCGGCCCACCCCGCCGCGCCGCACGTTCCACGCGACCCAGTAGCCGATCGCCAGGGCCAGCAGCGCGAACAGGTAGTAGTCCTTGGCGAGCACGAGGCCCACGTCGCCGACGACGGGCTTGGGCGGGGTGGTGCCGCTGCCGAGCATCCAGCTCTGGCGCAGCAGCCAGGCGCTCGAGGCGAGCGCGAACGCGAGGGTGGTCACCGCCAGGGCCAACCCGCGCAGGCGCAGCGCCGGGATGCCGATGGCGATCGAGGCCAGTCCTGCACCGAGGCAGCCGACGATGACGCCGAGGGCGAAGTTGCCCGTCGCGGCGCTCACCCACACCGAGGTGGCGGCCCCGATGCCGGCGTAGCCGAACTGGCCGAGCGAGAGCTGACCACCCATGCCGGTGACCACGACGACCGACGCGCCGACCAGCGCGAACCCGACCACCGTGGTGAGCACCGACGCCTGGTCGTTGGTCACCACGTAGGCGAGGCCGACCGCGACGACGGCACCGGCGGCGATGGAGGCGTAGGGCAGCGCGCGCACGGCCCGCAGCTGGCGGAACGCCGCGGGCACCGTCGGGGGCTGCAGGCGCAGCCAGCCGCCGTCCCCGGCGCCGCGGTGCGAGAGCTTCGGCTGGAGCAGCAGCGCGGCCAGGATGATCACCAGGAGGGTGATCTCCACCAGACCGGTGGTGCCGTGCGAGAGCAGCACCTGTTCGAGCACCCCGATGGCGATCGAGGCGCCGAAGGCGATGGGCAGCGAGGTCATCCGGCCGATGACGGCGCCGACGAGGCCACGCAGCAGCAGGTGGGGCCCGAGCGTCTCGACCGACGGGGCGCCCTGCGTCGGGGTCACGAGGATGGCCGAGAAGCCGGCGATGGCCCCGGCGATCGCCCAGCTCAACGTCGACATGCGGGGGGTGTTGACCCCCTCGAGGGAGGCACCGTCCGGGTCGTCGGCCGCGGCACGGATAGCCAGACCGTGACGCGACCGGGTCAGGAACGTCGCCAGCGCGACCAGCAGCACCGGCGCGAGGATCAGCATCGCGATGTACGGCGTGTCGATCGGGGTCCGACCGATCTGCATCGTCGGCAGACCCGGTGGGCGCGGGAAGGTGAACCCGCTCGCTCCCTCCGAGTTGATCACGAGACCCAGGATGAGGATGAACTCACCGAGCCCGAGCGTGGCGATCATGCCGATGAACCGCGGCCGTCCGGCGAGACGACGCACGATCGCGGCCTCGGTCACCCCGCCCACGGCGGCCGCGATGGCGATCGCGATCACGAACGCGATCCAGTACGGCACGCCGTGTTGGGCCACGAGGAGGCTCAGGACCGAGGCGCCGAAGACGCCGATGCCGCCCTGCGCGAAGTTGATGAACCGGCTCGAGCGGTAGACGAGCACGAGACCGACGGCCAGCAGCCCGTACACCATGCCGGTGAAGGTCCCGAGCACGAGCCGGTCGACCCCGATGTCGAAGCCCAGGACGACCACACCCAGCACGGACGGGGTCATCGCGCCACCTCCAGGGTCTGGTCGCGCTCCTCGGCGAGGTCGACGTGGCCACCGAGCATCAGCGAGCGCACGAGCTCCGGCTCGTCGCGCAGGTCGGCGGCGCGGCGCTCGGCGGTGATCCGCCCCTTCTCCAGGAAGTAGGCCCGGTCGACCAGCGACAGCGCGATGTTGGCCGACTGTTCCACGAGGACCACGGCCACACCGTGACGGTTGAGCTCGCGCACCAGCTCCAGCAGACCACCGACGACGACCGGCGCGAGACCGAGCGAGAACTCGTCGATGAGCAGCACCTCGGGGCGCTGGATCAGCGTCTTGGCCAGCGCCAGCATCTGGCGTTCACCGCCCGAGAGGGTCGATGCCGGCTGTTCGCGGCGCTCACGCAACCGTGGGAAGACCGCGAGGGCGCCGTCCACGGCCCGGCGCAGGTCGTCCCCGGTGACCCCGCAGCGGTAACCGTGCATCCGCAGGTTCTCGTCGACCGTCATCGACGGGAACGACGCCTGCCCGACCACGTGCGACAGGCCCATGGCGACGCGCCGCTGCGGGGCGTGACCGGTCACGTCCCGGCCGCGGAGCCGCACGCTGCCCGCGGTCGGGCGTTCCAGGCCGGACAGCACGCGGAGCAGGGTGGTCTTGCCGACGCCGTTGGGGCCGAGCAGCGCGACCATCTCGCCCGGCTCGATCCGCAGGTCGACGTCGAACAGGACCTGCATCGGACCGTACGCCGCGTCGATCCCCTCACAGGAGAGCACGGGGCCCTCCGCGCGGGCGTGGGTGAGGGTCGCTTCCTGCGAGCGGTCGATGGCGGCCTCGACGTCGTCGGCGACCACACGCGCCGGGCGGAGGGTGGACGCTGCCGCGAGCGCCAGCAGGAGCGCGCTGACCGTCACCCCCCACGAGGTGCCGTAGCGCGAGGCCGCGATCCCGGCGATGGCGGTACCGGCGAGGGCACCGCTCGCGGCGCAGACCGTCGCGAGCATGCCGACCGACCGGTCCGCCCACCCCGGTGTCACCGACCAGGTCAGACCGTCGAGCGCGTGGAGCCCCCACAGGCCGGCACCCGTGGCGATGACCGCCGCGACCACCGCGAGCGGCAGCGGTCCGAACGGGACCAGGAGCGTGGCGAGCGCCGCGACGCCGAGCGCCATCGGTGCCTCGCGCGCAGCGCGATGCACGTCGCCGGCCGGGATGGTGGCGGGGTCCCCCCCGCGCCCGAAACGCCCACGCACGCGCAGCAGGACCTCACCGGCGACGAGCGCGCCCAGCCACACGAACGCGAGGACCACCCGGGGGACGTCGTCGCCCGCGATGCGCGTCCCGACGGGTCCGACCACCGCGAGGATCGCCAGACCGCAGCCGCTGAAGCCGAGCAGCGCCGTCCGGACGGTACGTGGCCCGGTCGTGAGGGTGATGACCCCGCGCCACCCGGGCGGCGAGCCGGGCTCGTCGAAGTCGCGGCCGTCCGAGGCGATGACGGCCACCACGATCACGGCCGCCACCGCGACCGTCGCGAGCAACGCCACGGCCGGCGACAGCTCGCTGGTCGCGATCGTGCCGAGCACGACCAGCAGCACACCGGCACGCAGCACCCCGACCGCTCGGGTGGAGCGGGTCTCACCCGGACGCATCGCGGCCTCCTGCGTCGACGTAGCGGAAGCAGGTGCACGACGGGTCGAAGTTCATCGAGCGGTAGACCGCGTCGACGGCGGGACCGCCTTCGATGAGGGTGGCACCGTCGAGGGCCCCGGCCGGGCGGAACTCGTCGCCGAGCTGGCTCGCCGCCTCGGCCCAGACCTGCGCGTTCAGGGTCGGACCGAGGTCCTGGGCGGCCGCGTGGAGCAGGAAGATCGCGTCGCAGTAGACGAGTGCGAAGCGTGCGTGCTCGCGGGTCTCGAAGGTCTCGCCGGCATCGTTCATGAGCTCGAGGCAGCGCGCTTCGGCATCGTGCGCCGGCAGGGGCAGGGTGGACTCGGCCACATCCTGGGCGGCGTTGAACCCGACCCCGGTGATGCTCGGCAGCACCTCCGGCGGCACCGTGGTCGGGTTGTTCACGATGAAGCTCGGGTTGTCGAAGCTGCTGATCGCGTACTTGGCCGAGTACTGCTGGCCGGCGGCGGTCGTCAGGAAGAACGGTCCCATCCGTGCGCCGCCGAGGAAGGTGACGTGTCCGACGTCACGGCTGCGGAAGGTCACCACGGCGTCGAGCAGCCCCATGTTGAGCGTGCCCATGTCGGTCTCGTCGATCCAGACCGTCACCGGCTCGACCCCGAGCGCCTCGAGGCCGGGATCGACCGTGGACTCCACCACGCGACGGTTGACGGGGTTGTCGGCCACGACCACACCGAGACGTTCGGCGTCGTCGAGGAAGCCCTGCTCGTCGAGGTTCGCGAGCATCTGCTCGATGAAGGTGTCGTAGACCGGGTAGCTCGCCGACCACAGGTACGGCGCGAGCTCCTGGAAACGCACCGAGTCGTTCGACACCAGGGTCGCGTCGAGCATCAGCGTCTCACGCTGGGCGTAACAGGGACGCGCGTTGTCGAGGAACTGCCCGGTGAGCACCACCGCGAACGCTTCGTCGTCCTGGGTGACCTGGTTGCAGAACTGCTCGACGGTGGACGGTGAGTCGGCCATGGCCGGGTAGGGCCGCACGATGGCTTCGAGCTGCCGGCCGGCGATCCCGCCGTTGGCGTTGACCCAGTCCTCGAGCGCCTGCACCTGGACGGCGGGGTCACCCGGAGGTGCGGTCGCGAACCCGAGGCTGGAGGTCACCTCACCCATGTCGACCGCGAGCACCACGACCTTCACGGTGTCGTCGGTGACGCCCGGTCCGTCCTCACCGTCGGCGGCCGTCGCGCTGGCCGGTGCGGTCGGGGTCCCCTCGCCTCCCGCCGCGGTGCCCCCACCGGACGGGGTACCCCCGCCGGGGAGCATCGCGGCGCAGCCGACGAGCGCGAGCGCGGTGAACGCCGCCACCACCGTCGAGCGGATGGTCAGCGACCGGTCGAGACCGCGGTCGTCCGAGCGTGGCACCTGCATCTAGACGTCCTCTCGTTCGCTACCGACCTCGGGCGCGCCGTACCTGGCGACGAGGACGCTGCTCAGCGCGTGGGTGTCGATGACGGCGTTCGAGGCACCGCCGTCGGCGTCACCGTGGCCGTTGACGGCGACGCCCGCGGCGACACCGCTGAAGGCCAGGGACGCACCGGAGCGACCTCGCAGGCGGCGTGCCGCGCGCGCGTCCTCGAACACCAGGTAGGCGCCGAGGTCGGACACGTAGACGATGTCCGGGGCGATCCCGTCGAGCGACTCGCCGAGCGGACCGGCGGTCTGCAGCCGCTGCTGCTCACGCAGGGAGGTCGCGCGACGGACCAGACGCCAACGCACGGCGAGGACCACCAGGACCAGCGCGAGCGCGTTCAGGACGAACAGGCCCCACGGCTGGTGGGTCACCGCCACGTCGAACGGTTCGAGCCCGGGCAGGGCACCGGCGACGTGGTAGGTGCCCATCGCCGCGATCGGGAGGGTCGCCGGGATGGCCACGGTCGCGCTCATCCCCGGCTCGAGCGGCTCGAGCGTGACCGGGTCGAACTCCCGCTCGATCCCGCCGGGGTCGCGGCCCCACCCGGTCAGCATCGGAGCGGCCGGTGAGCTCGCCCCGCCGGCGTTGCGCACGGTGACCTCGAGGGTGCGTCGCGGTGCCGCCCCGAAGTAGGCCAGGAACGGACCGCTGCCGCGCAGCTCGACGGCCTCGACCTCGAGCCTCGGTCGGAGGGAGTCGAGCGTCGGGATGTCCCCGTTCGGGTGTCCCGCGACCGAGAACGGCACGTCGACCCGGGCCGCGGCGCTGGCCTCCGCCACGGTGGCGACCTTCACGACGCAGGGGCAGGCGACCGGGGGTTCACCCACGACCATGCGCACCCGGAAGCTGCCGTCCTCGCGCACCGGGGTGGCGATGGCCCGCGTCTGGTCGCAGGTCCTGGACCCGCCGACACCCAGTTCGCCGCAGGTCACCAGCTGCAGCAGCTCCCCGACCGGCCAGCCCGACCCCTCGACCCAGATCCGCTCCCCCGGCGCTGCCGACGGTGTCCCCGTCGCTGCGGTGAGGCCCTCGTCCCCGGCCGTCGCGGTCCCGCTCCCCGAGCCGCTCTCGTCCGCGTCGGTGCCCGCCGAGCCGTCCGTCGAACCGTCCGCCGAGCCGTCCGTCGAGCCGTCCTCGGTGCCCGTCGTCCCCTCGTCCTGGACCTGCGCCCACGCAGCGGAGGTCGGCAGGGCGAGGACCAGCAGCGTGGTCAGCAGCAGGCGCCAGCGCGTCACCCGACCACCTCGTGCAGCCGCGGCCGCGCCGCCAGGGCGCGCTCGGCCCGCACCCGTCGGTGACGGCGCCAACGCAGCGCCGCGTACACCGCTGCCACGAGGAACAGGACGCTCGACGCGAGCGGCACCCAGGCGACCGCCAGCGCGCGGCCGCGGGCCACCGAGCTCGTCCCGCTGCCGGCGTCGGCGACCACCTCGAGGGTGACCAGGTCCAGCGGCCAGTAGCCACCCACGTCGGTCGACAGGATGGTCTCGGCGCCAGGGACGAGGTCGAGCGCGGGCAGCGGGGTCGGCGTCGCGAGCTGTCGTCCGAACAGGCCGGTGGCGCGCAGCTCCACGTCGGGGTTCAGCTGCAGGTTGCCGGTGTTGGCGATGGTGAAGGCGACGTCGGTGCCCTCGGTCGGGGTGGCGCTGCGCGGCGCGGTGACGGCGACGTCGCTGACGCGCAGGCCCGGGATGGTGGGCCCTTCGACCCGGAGGTAGAGGCGCACGCCGACCGCACGACGGACGCCGAAGGAGCCACCCTCGCCGGCGACCCGCGAGATCTGAGGATCGAGCGCGACGATGCCACCGGTGTGGTCGCCCGGGGAGGCGTTCTCGGGCACCGTGATCGTGAACGGCACGTCGACCGCGCTCTCGGGCGGGACGCTGATGCTGGTCACCTCGAGGTCGATCCAGCTGCCGACGTCCACCTGCTCGTCGACGACCTCCTTGAGCGCGAAGCTGCCGTCGCGGGGCGTGTTGTACGCGTCGGCCGCGTGGAGCTCGAACTCGAGGGTCCGCTCGGTCTGGTTGAACACCCGGACCGAGTCCTCGAGCACCTGCTCGGGTCGCGCATCGAGGTAGAACGCCGTCCGCCGGGAGGACCCGGGGTCGTCGGGCGGCGTGGGCAGGACGGCCCAGTCCCCGTTGTCGGCCGCCGACGCCACGACCGGTGCGCCGACGAGCGTCAGCAGCGCGCCCAGCACGGCGGCGAGCACGATCGACCGTGCGCGGACGGTGGTTCGGATCCGGCTCTCCATCGTTCAGGCCTCCCTGCCGAGGTCCGTCGGGTGGAACCGGGCCGGGAGCGGACGGCAGGGTCCGCTCCCGACCCGGGATCGGGTCTGGAGCTGCGTCGGATCAGCTGAGCGTGAGCGTCAGCACACCGGCGTAGTCACCAGCGTTCTGGAACGCCGGGACGGTCAGCTCCAGCGCGGCACCAGCGTTGAACGTGCCGCCGGTACCGCCCGCAGCGTTGGGGGCCGAGCAGAGCGTCGACGCGGTGGTCGAGCTCAGGGTCCCCTCGCTGCCGGGGACCGGGGTCGACTTGCTCGACTGGCTCGCCTTCACGCAGGTCGGGTCCCACCACATGTTCTCGGCCGGGATGTCGTCACCGACGCCGTTGCCGTCCTCGAGGTCGGACATCGTGGCCACGAGGCTCCAGCCGGTGGTGCCGGCACGGGTGTCCACGATCCGGACGCGGTCGAGGACACCGTCGGTGGTCTGCTCCTCGGCGCTGGTGCCGACCATGCCCATGGTGATGGTCTCCGAACCCGCGTCGCGGGCCATCGCCAGCACACCTTCCGGCAGGATGTCGACCTCGACGTCGTAGTCGAGGCAGGTGTCGTCCGTGCAGCCGTCCGCGATCACGCTGAAGCTGCTGGACCCGTAGACGGACGGCAGCGGCAGGTCGAGGTCCCAGCGACCGCCACCGATGGCACCGATGTGGCTGGTGGCCGGGTCGGTGGGGGTGAAGGTGGTCGAGAAGGCACCGGTCGCGTCCGCGGTGGTCTCCGCCGGCGCATCGGAGGTGATGGTGACCGGCGGGCAGTTCGGCGGGCAGGCCTTGCTCGGGTCCACCTTGAACCCGCCGACCTTGACCACCGAACCGGGGTCGAAGTTCGTCCCGGTGACGGTGACCGCCGTGCCGGCCGGCGCCTCGGTGGTCGCGACCGCGACGCTGCCGTTGTTGGCCAGGATCGTGATCGGCTGGAGCTTGCTGGCGGTCCCGTCGCTGACCCGCAACGCCCGCGAGCCGGTGGTCGGGTTCGGGGAGCCGAGCGTCAGCGCACCGCTGCCGGCGCCGCTGCCATCGAGCGCGATCCGCAGGTCGTACTGACAACCGTCCCCCGAGGTGGAGCACAGGTTGACGGTCGCGGTCCCGTCCGGCGCGTAGCCGGAGACCGACAGGTTGATGGTGTTGCCCCGGCGGGCGTGGGTGGTCACCGACTGCCCGTCGACCGAGTCCACCGTGACGACCGGGTCCGCCGCGACCGTCGTCGTGGCGACGATGTCGGTGGTCTCCGCAGCGGCGATCGGGTCCGCACCGTCGTTGCAGAAGGTCTGGGGGCTGGAGCCGCCGGTGTACCGGAACTCGACCTGGTGCACGCGTACGGACGCGGTCCCCGACCCTGCGAACGGGACGGTGCCGGTGATGGTCGCGCCGGGCATGATCGTGCCGCCTCGCAGCGCGCCGTACGCGGGGCCCTGCACGGCGACGGGGGCGCCACCGTCCACGCTGAGGTGGGCGATCGGGATCATCTCACCCGCCGGGATGGTCACGAAGGGCGGCACCCGCTCGATCGAGGCCCCGGCGTCGAAGCTGTAGGTCACGTTCAGGTCCCCGCCGCTGCCCGGGGTCACCGCCAGGGCGTGGTCGGTGGTCCACCGCTCGGCGTCGAACGTGCCCGCCTTGCAGTTCATGGTGTACTCGTCGTCGAACGGTGCGGCCTCGGCAGCCGCCCCGCCGCTGACCACCACCAGCGACGCGGTCAGCGCCGTCGCCAGCAGGCCGGCGCGTACCCGCGACCACCCCGCTGTCCTCCCAGTTGCGATCCTCATCGGGCTCCCTCTCCGGTCGCTGGCGGCCCCACCCGTGGCTCCCTGGGTGGGCCGTCCCGCTGAGCTGTGGTCCCCCTCGGGGCCCGCTATTGTTCCGCTTAGCGGAATAGCGTTTCGCTCGGTGCGACATCAACGCACCCCGTCCGGCCGGTGTCAAGCACCAGTTCACGTCGGCGGCGCATACGACCCCGACGGGTGGGGACGGTGGCCGCTCGGACACCCCCCGCGAGCCGCCCGCGCACGCCCGACCATCGACCGCGAGAGCCCCCGAGGAGCACCTGGTGACCCCGACCGATCCGGCGCGCGCACCGCGCCCTCGCCGCTCCTGTCTCACCGTGCCCGGCTCGAGCGAACGGATGCTCGCCAAGGCCGCGACGCTGCCGTGCGACCAGGTCGTGCTCGACCTCGAGGACGCGGTGGCGCCCACCGCCAAGGAGGCGGCACGCGCCCAGGTCGTGGCCGCGCTGGCCGCGCTGGCCGCGGACCGGGGACCCCGCACCCGGAGCGTGCGGATCAACCCCCCGGCGAGCCCGTGGTTGCTGCGCGACCTGACCGCGCTCGTGGCCGGTGCCGGCCGCCACCTCGACACCGTCGTCGTCCCGAAGGCCGCGGCCCCCGCCGACGTCCACCTCGTCGACGGCGTGCTCACCCAGCTCGAGCGCGAGCACGATCTCACGGCCGGGTCGATCGGCCTCGAGCTGCAGGTCGAGGACGCCGCCGGGGTGCTCGACCTGCGCGAGCTACTGGCCGCCAGCCCCCGCGTGGAGGCGGTGGTCCTCGGGCCCGGCGACCTGGCGGCGGCCCTCCGCCTGCCGACCTTCCCGGTGGGTGGACAACCCGACGGGCTCGGTACCGACATCTGGTACGGCGTGCGCACGGCGATGGTCCTCGCGGCGCGCGCCCGAGGGATCCAGGCCATCGACGGGCCGTACGCGTCCGTCCACGACCTCGACGGCTTCGCCCGGGCCGCGGTGCGTGGTCGGGCCATGGGGTTCGACGGCACGTGGGTGCTCCACCCCGGGCAGATCGAGGTCGCCAACCGCTCCTACGGCGTCGACCTCGACGCGTTCGAACGCGCGAGCGACCTCATCGATGCCTACGCCTCCGCCACGGACGGCGACGCGCGTGGCGCGGTCCTGTTCGGCGCGGAGATGATCGACGAGGCCACCCGGAAGCTGGCCGCCACGACGGTCGTGCAGGGCCTGGCCCAGGGCCTGCAGGTCCGACCGACCCCCGCCGAGGTGGATGCTGCGGATCGGGCGGCGTGGCGCGCCGCCAACCTCGAACCGCGCTGAGCTCGCGCGTCAGGCCTCCGCGAACAGGTCGCGCTTGCGGAAGCTCGCCGTGGCGAAGCGGACCGCGGCCTTGCGGCGGGTGAGCCAGCGCAGCTCGCTCCTGCCGGCGACGATCCCGTCGGCGAGCCAGGCGGTCACCGGCTCGATGTGGTCCCCGAGGATGTTGAAGATGCGCTTCGCCTCCTCGAGCCGTTCCGGGTGGTCCTCGTAGTCGCCCATCAGCAGGTCGGTCACCACGATCCCGGGCGAGAGCACGCCGACGCGGACCGGGCTGTCGCCGAGGTCCTTGCGCAGCGCCGCGGTGAGGTAGTGCACGCCCCGCTTGGACGCGCCGTACACGCTCATCCCGTCACCGGTCTGACCGTTGGAGCCGAAGCCCTCCATGTTGTAGACGATGCCCGCCCCCTGTCGTTGCATGCCCCGGAGCGCCACCCGGCTGCCGTGCAGGCTGCCGGTGAGGTTGGTCGTGACCACCGACTCGATGGCGTCGGTCGGGACCTGCCAGATCGGTACGCGCGGCGCGGACACCCCCGCGTTGTTGATCCACACGTCGACGCGGCCGAGCGACTCGGCTGCGAGGTCCCACAGCGCCTGCAGGTCGTCCGGGGACCGCACGTCGCAGGCGCGACCGACGACCGGGGTCCTCGCCCCCGCCGCCAGCTCCGTGACCGCGGCGGCGACCGCGTCCGGGGAGCGGCCGGCGATGGCGACCGACGCGCCCCGGGCCAGGAGCTGTTCGGCGAGGCCGCGGCCGATGCCGCGGGTCGAACCGGTGATCACCACGTTCACGTGTTCGGCTCCGAGGTCGAGGGGGCGTCGGGTCAGACCGCGGCCGGGACGTCCTGGGCGACCAGGCTGTCGCGCAGCTGCTCGCTGGTGTCGTCGCCGACGATCCGAGCGACCTGGTGCCAGACCGGGTCGACGTCGGGATCGAACAGGATGCGCCGGTGGGCGCGGTCCCGGGCCGCGAGGTCCACGCTCGTGTCGACCTCGAGCCCCGCGTCGCACAGGCCCATCCAGTGGTCGAGGTAGGCGTCGGCGGTGTCGGTGATGGCGGCGAACGCCTCCGGCGTGGCCCGGGAGGCCAGCATCCACGGGGACATGACCGCCCACTGCCGGCGGGTCAGGTGCGCTTCGCTGAGGCCCTCGATGTGACGCGCTGCCTCGTAGGCGTCGGTCAGCGGGGTGTAGGCCGCGTCGACGTAGCCCATGTCGGTCGCCAGGTCGAGGCGTTGGATCAGGTCGAGGTGGAACGCGTGGCCCACCGGCGTGTCCGGCCCCGGGGGGCCCATCGGCGCCTTGACCGAATCGATCGTGAAGTGCGGGACCGGGCTGTCCGGCGCGGTGAACGCGAAGACCATGTGGGAGTCGAGGTTCATCTGCTCGACGACGAGCCCGATGTAGACCAGCTTGTGGACGGGGCCGCCGTGCCACATCCGCAGCTCACCCACGCGCTGCCCGTCGAGGGCCGGGCTGGTCAGCGCGAGGAAGGTGCCGTCGTCCTCCCGACCGATCTCGGTCGGTGAGTAGCGGTCGACGATGCGGTCGAGCGCGCGGAACGCGAGGTCACGGGCGAGGGACACGGGGAGCCTCCAGAGGGTTCGGACGGTGGGTAGGGACGGGGACAGGACGGGGATCGGCGGGGGAGCCGACGACGTCGGCGCGGCGCACGAGGAGAGCGATCGCCAGCAGCAACGCGCCCTGCGCGGCCGCGTTGGTGGTCTCCTCGACCCACTGCAGGGCGATGGTCTGCTCGAGCCGGGCGAGACCGGCGAGCAGGAAGGCGACGGCGACGGTGAACCACACCAGGGGCACGGCGGCGCCGACGTCGCGCTCACGAGCCGCCCGGGTCAGCGCGACGGCGACCCACACGGTGGCGGCGGTCATGACCACCAACAGCAGCACCGTGGCGACGTCAGGACCGCCGGCGACCGTGAGCGCGAGCGCGAGGACGGTGACCACCGCCGCCCCGAACACGGCGCGCCGGGTCGAGGCCCGCGGCGAGAGCGCTCCGGCCAGCGCGAGCAACCCCGGCGCGAGGAGGGGGAACAGCAGGTCGTCGAGCCAGGTGACGTCGCGGCCGGTGGCGGCGATCGTGATCTTCCAGGCGACCTTCGCCGCACCACCGGCGGTGACCAGCACGGCGCCGACGAGGGCGGCACGTCGCGCGGTCGCGCCCGAGGTCAGGCGACGTGCGGCCCAGAGGTACGCCACGGCCGCGAGGACGACCGGGACGGCGTCGAAGACCGCGAGCGGCAGGGTGTGGACCACCCCGTCCGCCACCACCGTCCCGTCCGGTGTCACGCGTCGAGCCCGGGGCGGGGCAGCTGGCGGTCACGACCCCAGAGGGTGGCGACGAGACGGTCGGTCAGCTCCTCGCCGAAGAACCGGACGGCGAGCTGGTTGGCCGGATCGAGCTCGGCGGTGTTGCGGCGCACGGCGAGGTCGCGCTCGGCGAGCGCCGCACGGCGTTCGAGCGGGACCGGTTCCGCCACGTCGAGCCAGCCGAGCCAGCGGTCCATCTCGCGGTGCGCGACCTCGCGGATGGTGGCCAGGTCGTCCTCGGTGCCGTCGCACGAGTAGCAGAACGAGGTCTCCGACATCACCTGGCGCACGTAGAGGGAGCGGCTGACGAAGGGCTTGAAGCGGGGGTCGCTGCGCAGCTCGAGCCACGGCTCGTTGACCGGCTCGTAGTAGCGCTCCAACGACGCGAGGTCGACCGACAGGTCCGAACGAGGCACGAACTCGACCAGGAACCACACGCTCGGCAGCGTCCCGAACGCGTAGCCAAGGTGGGGCACGTCGACCTGGGGGCCGAGCCAGTTGGTCACGTGGATGTTGCTGAAGGAGCGCTCCGGTTCACCCGTCCAGGCGTGGACGAACCAGTCCATCTCCGGCCCGCTGTAGGCGCGCAGCTTCCCGCGCGCCCCCTCCCCCGGCTCGGCGCCGTAGGCCTCGAGGTCGTCGGTGGAGGGATCGCGCACGAGCTCGAAGCGTGCATCGACCTTGGCGCGCAGCTCCTCGGACAGCTCCCAGAGCTGGTCGTAGACCCACCGCTGGTCGACGTCCGGTGCCGCGTCGTACATGTCGACGACGCGCTCGACGGTCTCGCCCACGTCCCGCTCCCTGGTCGCACCCACCCGGATGTTCCTGCATCGTTCCATGCAGCGGAACGCTGTTCCTGTCACCGTAGCCGGACCGCGCGGGGAGCGTCAACGGTCCCGCGCTCCGCAGGCACGCGCCACCGCACCCTCGTCGCCGGGCGCACCTCCTGGTAACTTGAGGAACGGTATTCCGCAGACGGGAACGTTCGCTGCGCGGCGCAGAAGTATGTAGGCTGCGTGCGGGGAGATCCTAGGTAGGTAGGGACCGAGGAGCCGCGAGGCTCAGGAGAGGGTCGCAGGTGCTGAAGAACTTCTGGTACGCGGTCGCGTGGGACAACGAGGTGACCGACGATCCCCACCGCATCACGGTGCTCGGGCAGGACCTCGCGCTGTTCCGCACCTCGGACGGCAAGGCGCACTGCGTCTCCGACCTGTGCGTGCACCGCGGCGGCTCCCTCGGCGACGGTTGGGTCAGCAACGACTGCATCGTCTGCCCCTACCACGGGTGGCAGTTCAAGGCGGACGGGGAGTGCGTGAAGATCCCGGCCTCCCCGGGCGGCGGCCCCATCCCCAAGAAGGCCCGGGTGGACGCCTACCCCGTCGAGGAGCGTTACGGCTGGGTGTGGGTCTTCCTCGGCGATCTGCCCGAGGAGGAGCGTCCGCCCATCCCGGTGTTCCCCGAGCTCGAGCTCGACCCGGCGACCTCGCCGTGGCGGACCGTCCGCGGTGAGTACATGTGGGACGCCAACTACGAGCGCATCGTCGAGAACGGCGTCGACGTCGCCCACACCTCGTTCGTCCACACCTTCGGCAACCGTGAGAAGCCGGAGGTCCTGACCCAGGAGATCACGCTCGAGGAGTGGGCGTGCCACATGGACGTCACCCTCGAGCCGTCGCCGTCCAAGGGCATCTACAAGCGCCTGTACAAGGACAAGCCGAAGGTCGCGGTGCGGTCCTCGTGGTGGATGCCGTCGATCGTCCGCATCCACATCCAGAACCCCATGGGTCACATCATCATCTACGACACCAACATCCCGATCACCGAGACCAAGACCCGGACCCTCTACCTCGGGATGCGCAACTTCTTCACCGGGTCGTGGGCGGACCGGGACGCCAAGCGGCGCATCCGCGCGATCTTCGACCAGGACGCCGCGGTCGTGCAGGCCCAGCGGCCCGAGCTGCTGCCCTGGGACATGGACGCCGAGCTGCACCACAAGTCCGACCGCCCCGCGGTCGAGTACCGCAAGAAGCGGCGTCAGCTGATCAACGCCGGGTGGGGCATCGACGCCCACCGGTTGTCGACCAACAAGCCGCGTGGTGAGGCGACGGTCATCCCCTCCCCCGCGCGTCGGGCGAACCCCGACCTCAAGCACGCCTGGGTCCTCAAGGAGGTCGAAGCCGCCGACTTCCGCGACAACAAGGGCGACTTCTCCGGCACGATGATCGGCGAGGACGGCGACGCTGCCGGCCTGAACGGCGGCGGCGACGTCGAGGACACCACCACCACCGTCCCCTGACCTGCACCCTGCGGCGACAGCCCGGCCCCGCCCCCCCGGCGGGGCCGGTCCGCGTCCGGGTTCAGGCGTACCGACGTTGCGCCGCCTCGACCGCCGGGAGTCCCAGGCGGGCGTTGAGCTCGTCCCAGCCGAGGCGATCGGTGCGGGCCACGCGGTGCGTCGCGAGGTCGGCGTAGGTCCGGGCGGCAGCCGACGCCATCGCCAGGAGCGCCGCCACCGGGTGGATGACCAGGCGCACGCCGAGCGCCGCGAGCGCCGCGTCGCTCGGGGGCGCATCGAGGTGTCCCGCCGCCTCGGAACGGTTGAGCACGAGCGGCGCGTCGGGCAGGGCGGTGTGCACCACACCGAGCTCGCTGCGCCCGTGGACCCCCTCGACGAACACCAGATCGGCTCCGGCCTCGGCGAACCGGCCCGCCCGGTCGATCGCGGCCGACAGCCCGTCCACCGAGCGCGCGTCGGTCCGTGCGATGACCACGATCGTCCCGGCCGAGGCCTCGACGGCGGCGCGTACGCGCTGGACCGCCTCGGGGACGGGGACCACCTGCTTGCCGCGCATGTGCCCGCAGCGCTTCGGTGCGGTCTGGTCCTCGAGGTGGAGGGCGGCGACGCCCGCGTCGCGGTAGCGCGTCACCGTGCGTGCCGCGTGGACGGCGTTGCCGTAGCCGGTGTCCGCGTCGGCCACCAGCGGCAGGTCCGTCCCAGCGCGGACGGTCGCGGCGACGGCGAGGATCTCCGCCGCGCCGACGAAGCCGAGGTCGGGCTGTCCGAGGTGGACCGCGGAGACGGCGGCTCCGGACAGGTAGGCCACCTCGAAACCGGCCGCCTCGACCAGGCGTCCCGTCAGGGCGTCGGCGCAGCCGGGCGCGTGCAGGACCCGGTCCGTACGCAGCGCACCGCGCAGTCGCGCCCACGCGGGACCGACGGGCTCGGACGGCACGGACGGCACGGACGGCACGGACGGCACGGTCGGGGCCACGTCAGCCTCCCGGGTAGCCGGCGCCGGCGGCGCCGTCGGCACCCGGGCGGAAGGCCGCAGGTGCGTTGATCGCGTGGCTCGTGAGGTACTCGCGGACGCCGGCCTCGCCGTACTCGCGCCCGTACCCGGACAGCCTCCGGCCGCCGAAGGGCGCACGCAGCGACATCCCGGACCGGTTGTGGGTGTTGATGAAGCTGACCCCGGCGACGAGACGGCGCGCCACGCGGAGCGCACGTTCCTCGTCGGCCGACCACACCGACGACCCGAGCGCGAGGTCCCCCGCGTTCGCCCGCGCCACCACCTCGTCGTCGTCGTCGAAGGCGAGCACGGGCACCGTGGGTCCGAACTGCTCGTCGACCACGACCGGGTCCTCGTCGGCGGCGCCCAGCACCAGGGTCGGGCGTGCGAAGTAGCCGGCGGCGACCAGCTCCTCGTCGGCGGTGCGACCGAGGGGGTGCACCTCGGCGCCCCGGTCCGCCGCGCCGGCGACGAGCGCGTCGACACGGTCGGCGCTCGCCCGGTCCACCAGCGGCCCCACCGTGGTCGCCGCGTCGGCGGGGTCGCCGACGACCAGCGCTCGAGCGGCGACCTCGAGGTAGCGGCTGACGAGCTCGTCGTAGCGCGAGCGGTGGACGTAGACGCGCTTGGCGGCCATGCACACCTGGCCGGACGTGATGAAGCTCGCGTGCACGAGGCGTTCGACCGCCGCCGGTGAGAGGTCGACGTCGTCGAGCAGCACGGCGGCGTCGTTCCCACCGAGCTCGAGCACCAACGGCACGACGCGCTCCGCGGCACGGCGCGCGATGGCCCGGCCGGTCGTCAGGCCGCCGGTGAACGCGATCTTCGCGACCGCGGGGTGGCTGGTGAGGGCGTCGCCGACCTCGGCGTCGCCGTGGATCACGTTCAGCACGCCCGGGGGCAACAGCTGCGCGATCGCCGACAGCACCCGGGTGACCGCGAGGGGCGCCAGCGGGGACGGCTTGACCACGATGGTGTTGCCCGTCGCCAACGCGGGTGCGACCTTCAGCATCGACAGGATGATGGGGGCGTTCCAGGGGGTGATCGCGGCCACGACCCCGTGCGGGGTCGGCCGCAGCTCGAGCCGTCCGCGGTCGTCATCGACCACGGTCGGGGTGAGCAGGGGTGGCGCGATCGCGGCGACGTCGCGCAGGTAGGAGGCCGCGAACCGCAGCTCACCCTCGCAGTCGGGCAGGACCTTGCCGAGCTCGCGGCACAGCAGCGGTGCGACCTCGTCGACGAGCGCGTCGCAGGTCGCGGCCGCGACCCGCACGAGCCGCAGCCGCTCCTCGGTGGGTGTGGCCGCCCACCCTGGGGCCGCTGCGGCCGCCGCGTCGACGGCCCTGGCGGCGTCGGCCGCGTCGACGCGTGCGACCCGGCCGGCCCGGCAGGCGGGACGGGTCGGGTCCTCGCGTTCGATCCACGCGCCGGTGACCAGCGGTCCGCCGGCGACGTACGCCGGCAGCTCCACCGGACCGACGCGCGCGTCCACGCTCACCACCACTGCCCGTAGACCCGCCGCACCGTGATCTCGGTCACGACGCGTTCGGCGTCCGGCTGCGGCGGTGGCCCGTAGCGGCGTTCGTAGCGGGCGAGCGCGTCGGCGACGCGGTCGCCATCCGCGACGGTGCGGGCCTCACCCTCCAGCGCCATCCAGCACGGACCCACGACCTGGCTCACGGTCACGGGCGCACCGTCGCCGATGAGCCCGACCCGGAACGATCCCGGGCGGGTGAGGATCCGGGCGACCCGCTCGTCGGGGTCGTAGGTGACACCGACCACCGCGACGTGCGGGGCGCCACCGTCCGGGCGTGGGGTCGCGAGCACCGCGAGGTGCGGTTCACCGAGGCTGTCGAGGTAGCCGGCCGGCAACGCGTCCAGGGGGAGACTCAACGTGATGACCTCTCGTCACAACTGCTCGTCACAACAGATCGGGCACCGTGTCCAACAACGTCGTCCGGCGCAGGTAGGCCCGCGCGGCGACGCGATCGGCTGCCAGCGCCGCCTGGTCGCGGTGGTGCGCCGCGCGGACCTGCGGGTCGCGTTCCTCGAGCCGTTGCTTGTTGGCCCGGGTCTGGCGGTCGACGACCTCGAGCGCGACCTGGCGACGTCGCGACGCGTACTCGTCGAGCTCGCGGTCGTCGGCACCGTCGACCACCACGTCACCGAGCCGGCGCGTCAGGCTCCAGGCGTCGAGCAGACCGCTGTTCATCCCGAGCCCGCCGAGCGGGTTGTTGAGGTGCGCCGCATCACCGGCGAGCAGGACCCGGCCGTCGCGGAAGCGTTCGGCGACCTTCTGGTGGATCTCGTAGGCGCTCGACTGCAGGATGGGGTACGGCTCGTCCCGCGGGGCGAGCCGTTGGAGCCGCTCCTCGAGCCGCTCCGGCCGTCGGGCGTCCTCGAGGGCCTCCTCCGGTCCCAGCGGGAACAGCACCCGCCAGTGGTCGGGCGTCTGCAGCAGGACCAGCCACTCGTCGGGGTCGCTGACGTAGTTGACGCCGGCCAGGCCCGGGACCACGGTGCGCAGGTCGAGCGGGGTCGACACCACGAGGAACCGCTCGGCGTAGGTGAACCCCTCGTGCTCGACACCGAGCGACCGCCGGACGGCGCTGTGCGCGCCGTCGGCGCCCACGAGCCACGCGCCACCGACCCGCTCCCCCGCGTCGAGCACGACCTCGACACCGGTGGCGTCCTGCTCGACGGCGGCGACGGCGGCGCCGTAACGGAGGGTCACGTGCGGCAGGTCCGCGATGCGCTGCGCCAGGAGGAGGCACAGCTTCGACTGCTCGAGCTGGACCCGGTAGGGGTAGGGCGTCTCACCGGCGAGCATCCCGAGGTCGAACTCGGCGACCACGCCCGTCCGCCGGTCCCGCAGCTGGAAGGTGGGTGCGCGCAGCCCGTCGCGTTCGATCGCGTCCACGACCCCGAGCTCGGCGAGGAAGGCGAGCGAGGGGGGGTGGAAGGTCGAGGCGCGGGAGGCCGAGCCCGGACCGTCCCCCCGCTCGAGGACCACCACCTCGACGCCGCGGCGGCCGAGCCCGAGCGCGGTCGCCAGCCCCACCGGACCGGCCCCCGCGATGACCACCGGGGCGGACATCAGATGGTCCCCGCCGCGACGAGGTCGGCGTACCGGTCGGCGTCGATGCCGAGCAACCCGCACCACACCTCGACGTTGTGCTCACCGAGCTCCGGGCCGACCGAGCGGACCGACCCCGGGGTGTCCGACAGCTTCGGGACCACGTTCTGCATCGGGAGGTCACCGAACTCGGGGTGCGGGACGGTGACGATGGCCTCGCGGGCGGCGAAGTGCTCGTCGGCGAGCATGTCCTCGGCGGTGTAGATCGGCCCGTGCGGCACCGCGTGCTCGAGCAGCGCGTCGCGCAGCGCGTCGGTGGTGAGCGTCGCGGTCCAGTCGGCGATGAGCTCGTCGAGCTCGGCCTGCTGCTCTCCGCGGGCCGAGTGCGTGGCGTAGCGCGGATCCGTGGCCAGCTCGCTGCGACCCATCGCGGCGGCCAGACGCGTGAAGACCGTGTCCTGGTTCGCCGCGATCAGCAGCATCCCGTCGCTGGTCGGGTAGACGTTCGAGGGTGCGACGTTGGGCAGGATCGCGCCGGTGCGTTCCCGGGTGTACCCGGCGACCGCGTACTCGGGGACGAGCGACTCCATCATCGCGAGGACGGACTCGTAGATGGCGGCGTCGACGACCTGGCCCCGGCCGGTGCGTTCGCGGGCCTGCAGCGCCACGAGGGTGCCGAGGCAGGCGTGCGTTGCGGCGAGCGAATCACCGAGCGAGATACCGACGCGGCTCGGCGCGGCGTCCGGTTCCCCGACCACGTAGCGCAGGCCCCCCATGGCCTCCCCGATGGCCCCGTACCCGGGCTGGGAGGAGTAGGGGCCCGTCTGCCCGAAGCCGGTGACCCGGACCACCACCAGCCCGGGGTTGGTCTCGTGGAGGGTGTCCGGGCCGAGGTTCCAGCGCTCGAGCGTGCCCGGGCGGAAGTTCTCCACCAGGACGTCGGCCTCGTCGATCAGCTGCCGGGCGAGCGCCTGTCCCTCCGGGGTGCGCAGGTCGAGCGTGACCGACTTCTTGCCCCGTGCCACCACGGGCCACCACAGGCTCTTGCCGTGCGGCTTCTCGCGGCCCCACTCGCGCATCGGGTCGCCGGTCCCCGGCTGCTCGATCTTGATGACCTCGGCGCCGTGGTCGGCGAGCAGTTGACCGCAGAACGGCCCCGCGAGCAGGACCCCCATCTCCACGACCCGCAGCCCGGCCAGTCCACCCGTGCCAGCGGCCAGCTCCACCACGACGGTCTCCTCGACGTTCGACGTCAGCGGCTCGCCCGCTTTGTATACATCGAAGCGGACCCGACGCGGTCGCGTCAAGCACCGCGCGGCCGCGCTCCTCGCCCCGTCGAGCGGCGTACACCGCGGTTCAGGCCGCCGAACGACGGTTTCGTCCGCCGAGCGTCCCGACCGGAACGATGTTCCGCTCTCGACACGGCGGATCGCCTCGTGTATACATACCGACCGGAGAGGAGGTGGGTGTGACCGTCGATGCAGATGCCTTCCGCGCCGTGATGAGCCGGTGGCCGTCGGGCGTCACCGTGGTGACGACCCGCGACGAGGACGGCCCCTACGGGATGACCGCCTCGTCGTTCTCGAGCGTCTCGCTCGATCCACCCCTCGTCTCGGTCTGCATCGCGCGACACCTGCACTCCCACGACCGCATCGCCGCCAGCGGCCGGTTCGCGGTCAACATCCTCGACAAGGACCAGGTCGACCTCGGTCTGCGCTTCGCCGGGATGCTGCCGGACGTCGAGGACCGCTTCGCCGGGATCGAGGTGTCCACGGCCGTGACCGGTGCCCCGCTGCTCGCGGGGACGCTCGGCCACCTCGACTGTCGCGTCTGGCGGGTCCACGACGGTGGCGACCACTCGATCTTCGTCGGCGAGGTGCTCGCCGCCGGGACCGACCCGACCGCCTCCCCGCTGCTCTACCACTCCCGGTCCTGGGGACAGTTCGCGGACGTGCTCGCCTCCGAGGCCGTGCTGCACCGCGAGGTGGCGCCCGGGATGGCCGTGCTCGACGCCGCCTTCGGCGCGTCCGCGGAGGCACCCGCCGAGCTGGACACGGTCGTCGCCCGCGTCGGTGCACTGCTCGCGGACGGGCCGGCGCACCTCGTGCTCGACGATGCGCCGGCCGCCGCCGACCCGCGCCAGGTCCGCGAGGTGCTGCAGGCGTTGGCCGGCCACGTCGGCCGCACCCGCGTGGCACTCCGCGCCGGCGCGGGACCCGTGGCGCTCGCCAACGTCCTCGTCGCGCTCAAGTCCGGGGTCCGTGACCTGCACACCGGCGACGGCACCACCTTCGTCGCGCACGTCGACGTCGAGCGGATGCTGATGCGCATGGGCGTCACGGTCCGCTCACCCGCAGCACCCGACGTGACGACCCCCGAACCCCCACCGACCCGGAGCTGAACGTTGTTGACCCACGTGGTGATGCTGGAACTGCGCGACCCCGCCGAGGCCGATCGTTTCGCCGCTCGGCTCCGAGGGCTCGAAGGGCGTGTCCCGGGGCTGCTCGCGGTCCGCGCCGGCGCGAACGCCATCCCCTCCGACCGCGCCAAGGACCTGGTCCTGATCGCCGACTTCGAGGACGAAGCAGCGCTGGCCGCCTACCAGGACCACCCGGCGCACCTGGAGATCGCCGGCGACCTGCGTGCCGCGGCGACGTCGATCGCGGTCGTCGACTTCACGTCCTGACCCCACCCCGGCGACCAGCCCGTACCGAGGAGCTCCGCGTGCCGACCCTCACCGCCGAACGCCTGCTCGAGGACATGTCGGACGCCGAACGCGCCCGCGCCGAGCGGGTCGAGTCGGTGCTCCCCGCCCTCCGTGACGCTGCCGCCGAGGCCGACCGTCTCGGGGAGTTCCACCGTCCGCACGTCGACCTGCTGTCGAAGGCGGACCTGCTCGGCCTCATCGTGCCGCAGGCCTACGGCGGTCTCGGCGGCGGCCTGCGCGACCTCGCCGCGGCCACCTTCGCGATGGGTTCCGCCTGCCCGTCGACGGCGCTCGCGTTCTTCTTCCACTGCTCCTCGGCATCGCGCGGGCTGCTCCCGCTCGAGGCGCTCGACGCCGGCCTGTTCGGTGACGAGGACGCCCCCACCGTCCGCGCCTTCGCCGAGAAGGTGCTGCACCTGATGGGCACCGAGGCGAAGTGGCTGGCCAACTTCGCGTCCGAGTCGGTCAAGTCGTCGCAGGCGAAGATCGCCATCGCGACCACCGCCACCCCGGTGGATGGCGGCTACCGCCTCGACGGGGTCAAGGCCTACGGCTGCGCGACCGGCGTCGCCGACCGCTACCTCGTGACCGCCAAGCTCGCCGGCGACGACACCTCGGCGGACGCCCTGTGCGTCTTCCTCGTCGACCGCGACGCGTCGGGTGTCAGCGAGCGGCAGCGGTGGGACGCGCTCGGCATGCGGGCCACGGCGACGCACGGCATCGTCCTCGAGGACGTCTTCGTGCCCGAGGAGGACGCGCTCGCCCTGCCCGGCGCGTTCGTCAGGATGATGCAGGTCAGCCGCGGCTCGTTCGTCGGCAACCAGCTCGGCGCGAACGCGGTGTACGTCGGTGCGGCGCAGTCGATCTACGACACCGCCCTCGACCGCCTGACCACGACCCGTTTCGGGGACACCGGCGAACCGATCGCCACCACCCCCTTCCACCAGCAGCTGATCGGGCAGATGACCTACGAGCTCGACGCGGCCTACCTGTGGCTGCGGCGTCAGCTCCTGCTCGAGAGCTCCGAGCCGCCGCTGAGGCCCAAGGACGAGGTCGTCCGCTCGTGGCGCCTCGCCAAGGGGTCGGTGTGCGAGCACACCCACGAGGTCGCCGCGCTCGCGCTCAAGGCGTGCGGGACCTCGGCGACCGCCGACAGCGGGGTCATCGCCCGTGGGTTCCGCGACACCGCCATGGGTCTGGTCCAGTCCTTCCCCGCCGAGCGCGGCCGCCTCGAAGCCGCCGCCATGGTCGTCAACGGACACGAACCGACCCAGTTCGGCGCCGCCCGATGACGCTGACCGGATCGGTCGTCGACACGCTCCTGCGGATGCGCGGCGTGTGGCACGACACGCTGCACGCGTTCTGCCTCGACGGCACGCCGATGGAGGACGACCGGCACGGCAGCGTCCGTGGCGCCTACCCGTACGACAACCTGGTGTACGTCGACTTCGACGGGCAGCGTTACCGTCAGACCAACGTCACCTTCCGCGGTCGACCGGTGCGCACCCGGACCTTCGAGGCCGAGATCCGCGACGGGTGCCTCCGGTTCGCCTCGCTCGGTCCCGACGATCCCGGCCACGTGGGGGTCAGCGCCGGTCCGGGACGCCTCATGTTCGTACCCGACAGCACCGACCACCCCGGTCTCGCCCGCTACAGCGAACCCGACTTCGTCGAGCTGACCGGACCCGGGACCCGTCAGCGCACGACCGTCCTGTACCGCGGCGGTCGTGTCGTCCGCACCCTCGCGGTGAGCGGTGTCCGCCTCGCCGCCACGGCCGACCGTCGTCTCGCCGACGATCCCCGCGGACCCGACGGGCCGGTCCACGAACCGACCCGATCGGTCACCCACGCCTTCACCGGAGCCAGCGATGCCTGACACGTCGTTCGACTCGAGCCTGCCAGCGCTGCGCGAGTACGTCGCGGGCGAGCTCCGCGAGGTCCCTGCCGAGGCGGTGTGGCTGCACGACCCCAACACCGGCGCCCCGCAGCAACCGATGGGCACCTCCACCGACGACAGCGTCGAGGAAGCCCTCGCGACCGCCGACCGCGTCCACCGCGAGGGCACCTGGTCGCAGCTGCCGGCCGAGGAACGGGCGGACTGGCTCGACCGGCTCGCCGACGCGGTCGCGAACCGGGCGGACGAGTCGGCCCGGCTCGAGTCGTTGACCACCGGCGCGACGATCACGATGACCTCGATGCTGTCGTTCATCACCCACGCGGCGTTCCGTCTGGCCGCCGGGGTGCTGCGCGACGGGTACGACCGCCGCGTCGTCCCCGGGGACACGGGCAACCCCGTCGAGGTCCTCCGGCTGCCGTGGGGTCCGGCGGCGCTGCTGGTGCCGTGGAACGCGCCGGCACCGATGGCCGCGCACAAGGCGGCGTCGGCGTTGGCCGCGGGAGCGCCCGCCATCCTCAAGCCCTCCGAGTTCGCGCCGAACGGCAGCGTCGTGCTCGCCGAGGCGGCCGACGAGATCGGCCTGCCCGCCGGCGTGCTCCAGCTCGTCCACGGTGGGCCGCGGGTCGGGGGCCGGCTCGTGACCGACCCGCGGGTCCGCGCCGTGTCGTTCACCGGCGGGTTGCGCGGCGGACGTGCGATCGCGGCGGCCTGCGCCCCGGACTTCAAACCCACCCAGCTCGAGCTCGGGGGGAACAACGCGATGGTGGTGCTCCCCGACGCGGACCTCGACGCGGCGGCGCTCGGGGTCGAGATGCTGCTCACCCAGCTCAACGGGCAGTGGTGCCGTGCGCTCGGCCGGTTGGTGGTCCACGAGGACGTCGCCGACGACCTGCTCGGCCGTGTGCTCGAACGTCTCGGGACGCTCGCCATCGGCCACAGCCTCTCCGACGCGACCATGGGTCCGATGGTCAGCCGCGAGCACCGCGACAGCCTCGAACAGCGCATCCGGGCGCTCGAAGCGGCGGGTGGGACCGCCCATCGCACCTCGACGCTGCCCGAGCTCGACGGCGCGTTCCTCGCCCCCACGCTCGTGACCGGCGTCGCCTCCGAGGACGCCATCGACGAGATCTTCGGCCCGGTCGCCACGGTGCACACCTTCGGCAGCGACGACGACGCGGTCGCGCTCGCCAACGCCACCCCGTACGGGCTCGAGGGCTACGTGTTCGGCACCGACGAGGACCGCGCCGCGGCCGTCGCACGACGGGTCCGGGCCGGCGGCGTGAAGATCAACGGCGCGACCGTCATGAGCCTGTCGCTGGCGGCGCCGCGCCCCGCCTGGGGATGGTCCGGGTTCGCCGACGAGGGCACCGTCGAGTCGATCGACGTGTTCGCCGGCACCCGCGTGGTAGGGGTCGAGGGGCCCCCGCCCGTCCACTGAACCTCGCCGCTGCCCGCGGCCGATCGAGGAGCACAACCGTGACCACCATCGCCTGGGACACCCCGCCCGGCCACGTCGGCGACGCGCTCGGGTGGCGCGCCAAGTTCGGCGTCATCGCGCCCTCGACCAACACGATCGTCGAGCCCGACTTCGCCGCCATGAGCGTCCCGGGGGTGACCTCGCACTTCTCACGGATCCACATCCGTGACATGAACATGGCCGACGACGCCGGGATGGAGCACCTGCTCGAACAGATCCGCGAGGAGATCGCGGCGTCGGTCGAACGGGTCATGACCGCCGAGCCCGACCACATGGTCATGGGGATGTCGGCCGAGACGTTCTGGGGCGGCAAGCAGGGCAACCTCGAGTTCATCCAGCAGATCGAGGAGCTGTCCGGTCTGAAGGTCGCCACCGGCGCCGAGGCGTGCGAACGCGCGCTCGGCCTGTTCGGCGCGAAGCGCATCGGTGTCGTCACGCCCTACCAACCGGTCGGCGACGACAACGTCGTGCGCTTCTTCAGCGAGATCGGCTTCGAGGTCGTCGCGATCCGAGGCCTGAAGTGCCCGACCGCCGTGTCGATCGCGCACGTGTCCGAGGCCGAGCTGCGCGACGCCCTCCTCGAGGTGAACAGCGCCGACGTCGACGCCCTCGTCCAGTGCGGCACGAACCTGTCGATGGTGCGCCTCGCCGACGAGGCGGAGCGCTGGCTCGACAAACCCGTCCTGGCCATCAACGCCGCGACGTGGTGGATGGCGCTGCGCGACCGTGGCATCGAGGACCGCGTCTACGGCGCAGGTCGCCTGCTGCGCGAGTTCTGAGGTGACCGCTCCCCTGGTCGAACCGGAGGCGGTCGAGGACGACGCGGTCGAGGTCCTCGTCGGCCGTCCCCCCGTCCGGCTCGACCGCCGATCCGACGCGCCGCTCGGGTGGTGGCCGGCGATCGTGATGCTGCTGGTCTCGTTCGTCGACCGCGTCGAGACCCAACTCATCGCGGGGGCGCTCCCCCAGATCCAGGCGGAGTTCGGCTTCTCCGACACGTGGGGTGGCGCCATCCCCACGTCGGCGGCGCTCGCCGGTGTGCTCCTCGTCCTGCCCGCGGGCTACCTCGCCGACCGGGCCAACCGGACGCGTCTGCTGACCATCGTCGTCGCGTCCTGGTCGGTCATCACCCTCGGTAGCGCGCTCGCTCCCACGTTCGCGATCCTGTTCGCCACGCGGGTGCTGCTCGGCACCGCCGACCAGATCGACACGCCGGCGTCCTCGAGCCTGCTCGGGGACTACTACCCCGTCCGGGCCCGCAGCCGCGCCTACGCCATCCAACGGGTGGGCTACTTCCTCGGGCTCCCGACCGGGGTGCTCCTCGGCGGCGTGTTCGCCGAGCACTGGGGCTGGCGCTCGGCGTTCCTGTTCATCATCGTGCCGGGCACGCTCGTGGCCTTCCTCTGTTACCGGCTGCCGGAGCCGGTCCGCGGGGCGCTCGAGCGGGCCTACGGCGACGACACCGCGGTGGTCGAGGCGGACGAGAACCCGATCGGTCGCACCGGGCTGCGAGAACTGGTCGGCACGTTCGGCAGCGTCTGGGCCATCCCGACCGTCCGTGGCCTCTGCCTCGGCGTCCCGATCCTGTTCCTCGCCCTCGGCGGGTTGTTCTACTGGCTGCCGTCGTTCTTCGAACGCACCCACGCGCTCGGGGAGAGCGCCGCAGCCGGGATCACCGCGGGGGCCGGCGGCATGGGCGTCCTCGTCGGCATGGGTTTCGGCGCCTGGCTCGGCGACCGCAACCCGCGCCAGCGCCTGACCATCGGCGCGGTCGCGATGCTCCTCGGGACCGGTGCGTTCGCGCTGGCGCTGGTCATGGAGAGCCTGCTCGCACACACCATCGTGTTCAACCTCGTCACGATCCTGGTCGCCGTGCCGATCCCGAACCTGACCGCGGCGTTCGCGGACGTCGTGCCGAACGACCGGCGGGGGGCGAGCTTCGCGCTGCTGCAGTTCACCACCGGCATCGGTGGCGCGTTCGGCCCGCTGCTGATCGGGATCGCCTCCGACGTGACCGGGTCGTTGCGGCTCGGGTTGTCCTCGCTCGTCGTACCGCTGGTGATCGGGAGCGTCATGGTGCTCAGGACGGGACGTCGCGCCGCGGCCGAACCGGTCCGGTCGGACAAGATCGTGGTGGTCACCGGCTCGAGCCGAGGTATCGGTCTGGGGCTCGCACGCGAGCTGGCCGACCGTGGGGCCCGGCTGGTGGTCTGCGGACGTGACGCCGCCACCGTGGACACCGCGGTCGCGGACATCGCGGCACGGACCAGCCCCGACCAGGTCACCGGGACGGCGTGCGACGTGACCGACCCCGCGAGCGTGCAGGCGCTCTGGGACCACGCGGTCGACCGCTTCGGTCGCGTCGACATCTGGATCAACAACGCCGGTTCGACCGCGAGCCCGGTCCAGCTCGCCGACGTGCCCGCCGCACAGCTCGACCGGGTGGTGGCGACCAACGTCCTCGGTGCGCTGTACGGCTGCCGCGTCGCTGCGGCGGGCATGCGCACCCAGCGGGGCAAGGGGATGATCTACAACGTCGAGGGGCTCGGTTCCAAGGGCGAGGTGCAGCAGGGGATGGTCGCCTACGGCGCCACCAAGGCCGCCGTCGGCTACCTCCTCGACGCCCTGCGCAAGGACCTCAAGGCCGAAGGTGTCCGCGTCGGCGCGATCCGTCCGGGCATCAACGTCACCGAGCACCTGCTGTACGACGCGCACCTGCTCACCCCCGAACGGTGGGCGCAGACGCGCAAGGTGATGAACATCCTCGGCGACCTGCCGGAGACCACCACGCCGTGGCTCGCGGACCGCATCCTGACCACCGACCGCGACGGCGCACGCATCGCCTGGCTGTCGACGACACGGGCGTCGTGGCGCTTCATGGCCGCACCGTTCAACAGGGGACGGGACGTGTTCGCCGAGGCCGGGGTCCGCGACCCGCACGAGGACGACCGGTGATCGCCGTCGAGGTCGACCCCACCGCGCTGGCGCGCGTCGCCGAGGTGGCGCGGCGCTACCTGCCGGCCTTCCTCGCCGGGGAGCGGGCGGACGCCGACCTGTACGCCGACGGCGCGGTGACGTGGCACGCCGCGACGGGTACGCGCACGCCGATCGACCCGTCGGTGCCCTCGCAGGGGCGACTGCGTGAGCACGTCCCGGACCTGCGGCACGAGGACGTGCGGGTCCACGTCCACGCGGCCGGTTTCACCGTCCAGGCCGCCGTCGTGGGCACGGTCCTCGGGACCCAGGTGCGCGTGGAGACCGCGCTGTTCGTGGCCGTCGAGGACGGACGGATCACCGGCTTCGAGGAGTACGCCGACCGCCGGCAGGCCGCCCCCTTCCTCGCCGCCTTCGGGACCGAGACGCCCGCCTGACCGTTCGCCGCTGCGCCGACTTCTGGGACCCCTCCCAGGAACCGTCACCACAGGCTGGCGGTCCCTCGTCCGCGGAACGTGCCCTTCGGCCGGCAGGCTGTGTCCATGGACACCACGAGGAACCAACTCAGCCACGGCGGCGGCGACCCCAGCGGTGACGCCGCTCCCCCACGGACACGCGGCCGACTCGACTGGCCCGAGTCGTTGCTGACCGACATCGACGCGCAGCGCCGCATCGTCGCCCGCATCCAGCTCCTGACCGCCTTCGGGGAGCACGTCGTGGACGACCTCGTGCGGGCGAACGCGTTCGAGCGCCTCGAACGGGGCGTGTACCGGGCGGTCGGTGGCCCCGTCGCGGAGCCGTTCGGACCGTCGGTCCGCTCGATGCGCTGATCGACAGCGCGCCGTACGCCCACCGGATCGGGGGCGATCGCGTCATCCGGGTCGCGTGGGACCACCTGCGGTGGCAGCTCGACCAGCGCGCCGACCGACTCGAACGACGTCTCGACCAGCTCCGCGGCCACAGCCCGGGCGCGGACGCGCTCGAGTCGATCCTCGAGGTCGCAGGTGGGGCACTGCCGGAGAGCGAGGTGCGACCGGGTCAGCGTTCGATGCGGACCCCGCCGGGGAGCACCTCGGGGCGGTGGGCGTCGGACCCGAACCCCAGCGCGTGGATGCCGCCGGTGAGCGGGCCGGTGGCGGCCGGCTCCGGCGCCCGGGGGGCGGGGTGGCCGGGGAACTCGCACAGCTCGACCCGGATGGGGGTCTGGTCGGCGTCCACCATGAGGTTCATCACCAGCTCGGTGTCCTCGGACGGTAGGCCGACGATCCGGGCGAGCTCGGGGTGGCGGATCGGGAACACGTGCGCCTGTTCGAGCCCGGTCGCCGCCTGCACCGCGGGTGCCGCCGCCGCGATCGACGGGACGGTCCAGAGCACGGAGTGGACCTCGGAGTGGAGGCGGTCCGGATCGTCGTCGAGGACCGACGGACGACGACGGTTGGCCTCGACCAGCACGAGGCGCCAGCCGTCGGGCGCGGTGATCTCGCACTGGCGCATCACCAGCGGACCGAGCTCCAGCGTGCCGGCGTAGCCGTGCTCGACCCCCGCGGCGCGGAGGCGCGCCAGGCTCGCATCCAGATCGGCGGTGTAGAGGTCTACCGCCAGGGCGCCGAGGTCGGTCGCCGACCGGGCCGGAGCCGTGTGCGGCGTCGCCACGACCAGGACCTCGCCCCGGGAGGCACCGGGTGCGTGGAGGCGGTACCACGCCGTCGGCGCGTCCAGGCCGAACCGGGTGGCGGCCTGCTCGGCGGAGAACCAGCCGCGCTCGGCCTCGACGAGGTCGACGAGGTGCAGCAGGTCGACGGTCGCCTGCGGGTCGGTGGCGCCGATGACGACGTGGGTCGGGGCAGCGGTCACGGCGTGGCCTCCAGGAGCGGTTCGAGCAGACGCCACGGACGCGAGGCGACGACGTCGGTCGCGCGGGTGAGGATGCGGTTGGCGGCGTTCGCGGGGTGGATGGTCGCCGTCGTCACGCCCGGCGTGTCCGCGGCCCGGGTGACGCGAGGTTGGCTGATCGTCCCGTCGAACGCGCGCTCCTCCCACACCGTCCAGAGGGTGAAGTCGCGCTCCAACGTCGCGATGATCGAGGTCCCGGGCGCGTTCGGACGGGTCGCGGCGACGACGCACAACCGGTTCTCGGCGGAGCGTTCCACGAGGCCGAGGTCGGTCTCCCAGGCCTCGACCGCGTCGAACGGGACGGCCAGGACGTCCACCTCGTCGAGCGCGGCCAGGCGCGCGACCTCGGGGAAGAGGTGGTCGTCACCGACCACGACGGCGAGCCTGCCCCACGGCGTGGTGACCGGTTCCACGCGATCACCGAGCGTCGTGACCCAGGCGCGTCGGCCGCTGGCGTGGAGCTGGGGTTGGCGCGCGACCACCCCCTCGGCGGTCACCACGACCCCCTCGTGGCGGGTCTCGCCCTCCTCATCCACGACGACGCTGGTCACGACGGTGGCGGCGGTACCCCCGAGCACGTCGGTCAGCGCCGTGACGAGGTCGTGGCCGGTCCGAGCGGCGTCCGCGACATCGACGACCGCACCGCCGAACACCCCGGCGAGCTCCGGCAGGACGAGCAGGTCGGCGCCGTCGGCGGCGGCAGCGGCCACCATCCGGGCGAGCGCCGGCACCTCGCCGTCGTCCTGCACCACCCCGGCGACGATGGCGTCCGCGCCCGCGGGGGCGCCGCGCGGCGCCGCGGCGCCACCGAGCGGTCCGTACAGGCTCGGGCGACGGGCGGCCAGCACGTCGGTGCCGTCAGGACGTCGCTTGTCGGCAGCCAGCGCCGGGTCGATGTCGGCGACCACGACGGCCTCACCCCGCGGCGGTGCGATGGCGAGCACCTTCCCGGTCGGCGCGACGATCTGGCTCTCCCCGGCGCCTTCGAGCGCTTCCACGGGGATACCGAGCTTCCCGGCGACCTCACGAGCGGCGTGCTCGGGGACGAGCGGACCGACCTTGTTGGCCGCCACCACGAAGACGCGGTTCTCGACCGCGCGGACCGGCACGTGGAGCGTCGCTTCGTCGGCGGCGAACGAGTTCAGGGAGTTGCACAGCACCTGCGCACCCTGGACCGCGAGCAGTCGCGGCGTCTCGAAGATCACCCCGTCCATGCACGAGTAGGACCCGACGCGTCCGAAGGGCGTGTCGATCACGGGCGACGGTGTGATCGACGGCGACAGGTGGAGGCTCTCCCCGCCCATCAGCACCTGCTTGTCCGAGACCCCCGCGAGCGTCCCGTCGGGGGCGTACAGCAGGTTGCTGCCGTGCAGCGTGACCCCGTCGTCGGCGACGCGGGTGACGTTGCAGGCCAGCCAGATGCCGTGGGCACGCGCCCGATCGGCGAGCCCGTCCAACCAGTCGTCACCGAGCCGCACCGCCACGGCGCGCGCGTGATCGCCGTCGTCGTACCACGAGGGGTGGTTGCAGAACTCGGGCAGCACCACCAGCGCCGCACCCTCGGTGGCCGCCCGGTCGGTCATGCGCCGGGCGGTGGCGAGGTTGGCCTCCCGGTCGGTGCCGACCGCGAACTGTGCTGCTGCGACCCGGACCACGCTTGCTCCTACCCGCTCCGCCGTGTTGTATACATCTAAGCAGAAGAACATCCGGATGCGCCGCAAGTAGCCGGCACGCCCACCAGCTTCGTATACACCTGTCGCCGTCAGGAGGATCGCGTGCGAGCCGAGATCGTCGAGGTGTCCCCCCGTGACGGGCTCCAGAACGAGCCGGTGATCCTGCCGACCCGCGACAAGGTCGAGCTCATCGAGCGCGCGGTCGCCGCCGGTGCCCGCCGCATCGAGGCGACCTCGTTCGTGAACCCCGAGCGGGTCCCCCAGATGGCGGACGCCGCCGAGGTGATGGCGGCGGTCCCCCGCGAGGACGGCGTGTCGTACATCGGGCTGGCGCTCAACGCCCGTGGCGTGGATCGCGCGCTGGAGGCCGGGTGCGACGAGGTCAACGTCGTGGTCGTCGCCAGCGACACCTTCAACCGCCGGAACCAAGGGGTCGCCACCCTCGCGAGCCTGGCCGCGTTCGAGACCCTCGCCGGCACGATCCGCGACGCCGGCCGTCGCGCGTCGCTGACCATCGCGGCCAGCTTCGGGTGCCCGTTCGAGGGCGAGGTGGCCGTCGGACGCGTGGTCGACATCGCCGCCCGCGGCGTCGCCGCGGGTGCGGACGAGGTGGCGCTGGCCGACACGATCGGGGTGGCGGTGCCGGCCGACGTCACCGCGCGGGTCGCCGCCGTCCGCGAGGTGACCGGCGGGGTGCCACTGCGGTTGCACCTGCACGACACCAGGCACACCGGCATCGCCAACGCGTACGCCGCGTTGCAGGCCGGCGTGCGCGTGCTCGATGCGTCCATCGGCGGTATCGGCGGGTGCCCGTTCGCCCCGGCCGCCACCGGCAACATCGCCACCGAGGACCTGCTCTACCTGCTCGACCGTTCCGGCATCGAGCACGGCTGGTCGCTCCCGACGGTCGCAGCCGCCGTGCCGTGGCTCGAGGAACGCCTAGGTTCCCCCGTCCCCGGGATGGCCGCGAAGGCCGGTCCGTTCCCGGCGCCCGCCGCCTGATCGCACCTCCCACCCGACCGCACCAGGAGCGCCCGTGGCACGCGCCGCCGACCAGGCCTACGACTGGCTGCGCCGCGGCATCGTCGACGGCGAGCTGTCCCCCGGCGACCACCTCCGCGAGGAGGAGATCGCCGCCGCGGTCGGCTGCTCGCGCACGCCGGTGCGGGAGGCCATCCGCCGCCTCGCGGCCGAGGGCATGGTCGAGTTCGTGCCCAACCGTGGCGCACACGTCGCCGCCTGGTCGGAACGGGACCTCGCCGAGATCTTCGACCTGCGTGCGGTGCTCGAGGGCTTCGCCGCCCGGCTCGCCGCCCGGCGCGCCGACGAGGCGTTCCTGACCGAACTCCGCGACCTCGCCGACCGGATGGAACAGCTCGCGGCCGGCGACGACCCCGACCGCGTCGACCGCATCTCGGAGCTCAACGGACGGTTCCACGCCGCCATCGTGGAGGCGGCCGACAACCGGCACCTGACCCAGCTCGTGGCCGGTCTGGTCCAGGTCCCCCTGGTGCACCGCACCTTCCGTCGCTACCGGGACGACGAACTCACCCGCTCGATGGGCCACCACCGCGAGCTGCTCGCCGCGTTCGAACGCGGTGACGTCAACTGGGCCGGGACCGTGATGCGCTCGCACATCTACGCCGCCCGGGCCGTGCTCGAGTCGGACCGGCGGGCCGAACCCCCCGACGAGCTGTAGTGCGCCAGCGACGCGCGCGGTCAGCCGGGGAGCCCACGCAGGTAGGCGGTCGCGCTCGCGAGGTCCACCACCTCGGCGTACTTGTGGGCGAGGTCGAACAGGTTCGCCTCGTGCGGGCGCGCGTCGCGGTCGGCGCAGGCGTCGGCGACCACCAGCGGGACGAAGCCGTGGCAGAGCGCGTCGAGCGCCGACGCGCGCACGCACCCGGACGTCGAGTAGCCGCAGATCAACACCGTGTCGACGCCACGCGCGTGCAGGTCGTCGGCCAGGTCGGTGCCGAAGAAGGCCGACGGGTACTGCTTGGTCACGACACGTTCGGTGGACGCCGGTGCCGCTGCCGGGTCGAAGTCGCCGAGCGGGTCGTCCCCGGCGAACAGCGACAGCGCCGGGACCTTCTCGAAGAACCGTCCCCCGTCGCGGCCGTCCGGCTCGTAACGCACGTTGGTCCACACCACCTCGACGCCGCGGTCACGGGCGACCTCGACGAGGTCGGCGGCGGCGTCACGGGCGGCGGCGGCCGTCGCCATGTGGAGCGGGGAGCCGGGCTCGAGGTAGGCACGCACGAGGTCGACCACGATCACCGCGGGCCGGGATCCCGGTGTGAGCCCGCCGTCGAACGCACCGCGGTAGCCCGCGTGCAGGTCGGCGAGCGGATCGTCGGCCACGGTCACATCATCCCTCCCCCGGCGTAGTCCTTGAGCAGACCCTTGGCGATGATCATCCGCTGGATGTCGTTGGTGCCCTCGCCGATCGCCATCAGCGGCGCGTCGCGGTACAGGCGCGCGATCTCGTACTCCTCGGAGTAGCCGTAGCCGCCGTGGATGCGCATCGACTCGAGCGACGCCTTGATGGCGACCTCGGAGGCGAAGTACTTCGCCATCCCCGCCTCGACGTCGGCACGTTCGCCGCGGGTCGACTTGTCCGCCGCCCAGTAGGTCAGCAGACGGGCCGCCTGGATCTCGGTCGCGACGTCGGCGAGCTTGAGCTGGATGGCCTGGAAGTCGCCGATGGGCTGACCGAACGCCTCGCGTTCACGGGCGTAGGCGATGGCACGATCGAACGCTTCCTGCGCGATCCCGATCGACCGGGCGGCGATGTTGATCCGTCCGGTCTCGAGACCACCGGCGACCTGCTTGAACCCGCGGCCCTCCTCCCCGCCGAGGAGCGCGCTGACCGGGACGCGCACCTCGTCGAACACGACCTCGCAGGACTCGGTGCCCTTGTAGCCCATCTTCGGCAGGTCCCGGCTGACGGTGACCCCGTCGCTGGACATGTCGATCAGCAGCACCGACATGCCGCGGTGGCGGGGTTCCGCGGTCGGGTCGGTGACCACCAGGGTCGGCAGCGGGTCGGCGTAGCGGGCGTTGGTGATCCAGGTCTTGGTGCCGGTCACCACGTAGTGGTCGCCGTCGCGCACCGCGCGGGTGGTGATGCCCTGCAGGTCGGAACCCGCACCCGGTTCGGTGAGCGCGATGCCGGTCCGTCGCTCACCGGTCGCGAACTGCGGCAGCAGTCGCTTCTGCGCGTCGGTGCCGTGCGTGGCGATCATCCGGCACGCCAGCGAGTGGGATCCGAGGATCCCGGCGACCCCCATCCACCCGCGTGAGATCTCCTCGAACACGATCGCCATCGTGATCAGGTCGGCGCCGAGCCCCCCGTGCTCCTCGGGGATGGTCAGGCCGAACAGGCCCATCTCGGCCATGCCCGCGACGATCTCGGTCGGGTAGCGGTCGGACTGCTCCCACTCACGCGCGACGGGGCGGATGCGTCCGTCCACGAAGGCGCGGATGGCGTCCCGGAAGGCGAGGTGGTCGTCGCTGAGGCGCAGGTCCACGGATCGATCCTGGTCGTGTCGGGAGGTCGGTTCTGGGCGGGACGCCGAGGGGGCGCGTCAGGCCAGCGCGAACACCGGCAGGTGGCGGCCGTCGTCGAGAGCGCGCCACCGGACGGTCACCGGCTGCTCGCAGCGGACGGCGTCGGGATCGACGTCGACCAGTTCGGTGAGCAGCCGCACGCCCTCGTCGAGCGTGACGATGGCGACCACGTACGGGACGTCGCGGTCCGGGACGGGAGCGCGGTGGACGACCGTGAAGGTGTGCACCGTGCCGGTCCCGGCGGCGTCCTCGAAGGTCAGGTCACCGCCGCCGCAGGTGGTGCACAGGGGTCGCGGGTGGTGCTGGGCGGTGCCGCACGTCCGGCACCGTTGGACGGTGAGACGGCGCTCGCGCGTCGCCTCCCACCAGGGGGCGGTGACCCCGTCCGGCGGCGCTGGGGTGCTGGATGCCGTCATCGGCGATCCCTCCCGAGCAGCACGGTGGCGTGGTGGGACCAGATCCCGCCGGTGCCGTGCGCGAGCGCGACCTCGGGGTCGCCCGGGACCTGCCGGGCACCGAGTCCGCCCCGGAGCTGACGGACGGCCTCGACCACCAGCAGCGACCCGAGCTGACCCGGGTGGCAGTACGACAGCCCGCCCCCGCTCGTGTTGAGCGCGAGCCGGCCGCCCGGTTCCGCGTTGCCGTCCGCGAACAGGGTCGGGAACGCCCCCGGGTCGCACAGGCCGAGCGCTTCGAGGGTGAGCGCGACGGTGATGGTGAACGAGTCGTACACCTCGAAGACGTCGACGTCGCCGACCGCCAGGCCGGCGCGCGCGAAGGCGTCGGCGGACGACGCTGCCGCGCCGGTCCGGGTCAGGTCCGGCATCTGGTCCATGGTCGCGTGGGTCGTGGCCTCGCCGTGGCCGAGGACGACGACGGGGGTGTCGGTGAGGTCGCGTGCGCGTTCCAACGTCGTGAGCACGACCGCGCCCCCGCCGTCGGTGACGAGGCAGCAGTCACCCGTGCGCAGCGGCGAGGACACCACCGGGGTGGCGAGCACGTCCGCGACGGTGAGCGGTCCCGCCTCGTAGCGCCACGCGTCGGGGTTGCGCAGCGCCCAGGCGCGGGCGGCCACGGCGATGGCGGCGAGATCCTCCGGCCCGGTGCCGTGCTCGTGGAAGTGGCGCTGGGCGGCCATCGCGTAGGCCGACAGCGGGTACAGCGGCGCGTGGGGGTCCTGGAACTGCGCGGCCGGCGTGTCGGTCTCGGGCACGCCACCGAGCCGTCGTCGGGCCGCGGTCCGCTGGTCCGAGCCGTAGGCGATGAGCGCGGTGTCGATCCGGCCGAGCGCGATGGCGTCGGCCGCGCTGCCAACGTAGCGCACCCACGCGGACCCGCCCGAGAAGGTGCTGTCGGTCCACCGTGGCTGGAGGCCGAGGTGCTCGGCGAGCTGCGTCGCCGGGAACCGGCCGAGGTCGTTGGTGGCGAGCCCCTCGACCTCGGCGAGCGGGACACCGGCGTCGTCGAGCGCGCGTGTCACCGCCTGCGTGATCAGCTCGAGCTTGGTCAGCCCCGTCGCGCCGAGGTCGCTCGTGGCGACCCCGACGATGGCCACATCGCGCGTCACGGCGTCACCGCCACGCGGGCGGTGCCGACGACCGCCTCGACCTCGTCGCCGCCGTCCGCGTCGGGCAGCAGCACGACCCTGAGCTCCACCTCGGCGGCGTCCCCGTCGACCGCGGTCACCGTCGCCTCGGTGCGCACGGACCGGCCGGCGAGGACCGGCGCCCGTAGGCGGAAGGTCAGCTCACGGACGAACGCGGTCGGGCCGAGGCCGTCCTGGAGCACCTCGACCATCAGCGCACCGAAGACCTGGCCGTCGACGACGGGCGCATCGAAGCCCTGGGCACGCACGAACTCGAGGTCGTGGTGGAGCCGGTGCCAGTCCCAGGTCGCTCCCGCGTAGGCGACGAGGTCGACGAGGTCGAACTCGGTGGTGCGGGCGGGCAGGCTGGTGCCGGGAGCGATCACGCGCTCACCTCCGCGAGGGGCTGGAACACCAGCGTCTCGGCGTTGGTGACGATGGGGTCGCCGGCGGCGCCGGTGACGTGGGCCTCCGAGCCGACCAGCAGCATCGGCCGGCCGCGCCGGTCGGTCCGCTCGGTCACCGACGCGATCCGCCAGGTGACGGTCACCACGTCGTCGGGGGAGGCGTGGCGGTGGAAGGTGTAGGTGTTGCCGCCCCGGACGAGGCGACAGCCGGTCACCGGCAGGTCCCAGCCGTGCCCGCGGTACCCGTGCGCGTCGGTGGGCAGATCGGCGACGTACTGGTTGGTCTCGCACAGCCAGGTCGGCGGGATGACCACGTCGCGGTGCCCGTGCGCACGCGCCACCTCGCGGTCGGTGTAGATCGGGTTGGTCGCACCGATGGCCAGGGCGAAGTAGCGGCCCGCGGCGGCACCGATCGGGTCGGGCGCGGTGTAGACCACCTCGCGACCGATCCACCCCTCGAGCTCGGCGAGGTCCCAGCAGGTGGTCACGTCGAGGCCGCTGCGCTCGGGAACACCGCCATCGGGTCGATCTCGATCATGAACTCGGGCCGCAGGAGCGCGGAGCACACCACCGAGGTGACCGCGACGTCGACGCCGGGGAACAGCTCGGCCCGCAGCGCCTCCACCTCGTCGTAGCGGTCGAGCCCCTCGGGGGTGACGTACTCGACGCTGCGCACGAGCGCGTCCGGGCCGAGGCCGGCGTGCTCGAGCACGGTCAGGATGTTGCGGTAGGTGTACTCGGCCTGTGCCACCACGTCACCGGCGAGGACCGCCTCCTCGGTGATCACGTCCAGCGCCCCCTGGCCGGACATCACGAAGGTGTCGCCGACGCGCAGGCCCGGGTTGTAGGTCAGCTTCAGGTACCGCTCCCAACCGCAGTCCACCTCGACCCGGTCGCGGTGCCGCGTCGCGAACATGTCGACCTGGATGAGCGCGTCGGGGTGAGCGAGGGTGTCCATGACGATGCCGGTCGCGCCGCCGTAGGGCGGGGCGAGGTGGGCCTTGCGGATCCGTCCCGAGCGGGGGTAGTCGGCGCGCACGTGCGGGGGCACGAACTCGACGGTCTTGACCACGTCCTCGAGGCCGAGGCCGAGGTCGGCCAGCTGCACCGCCGCGTTGGCGTACACCTTCGCGGTCTGGCGCACGAGGTCGCCGGGGGCGACCACCTCGCCGCGCGCGTCGAGCGGCAGGACCGAGGACAGGTGCACGAGGTCGCCGGCCGGACCGGCCGGGACCGGTCCCGCGGTCTGGGTCGTCACGAGGTAGGAGCGGTCGCCCACCGCGACGGTGAGCTCGACCTCGACGAGACGCCCCGGGGTGGGCAGGCCGTGGACGACGACCGTGGTCGCGGCCACGCCGTCGACGTCGAGCACGGCCTCGCGCAGCTCGGCGAGCTCGACGAGCGAGGCGACGGCGTCGGCGTGGACGTGCTCGGTGACACGCACGACGTCGTCGAAGCCGGCACCGATGTCGGCGAGCAGCGCGCCCAGCTGGTCGTAGGCGGCGCGGGCCTGGTCGAGCAGGCCGGTCGTGGACGTGGTCGTGGTCACCGGAGCACCTCGGTCAGATCGGGGAGGGTGTCGAGCTGGAGCACGGCGTCCACCACGTCCGGTGGCACGCCGTTCGTGGTCGCCTTGGCCGTCAGCTCCGCGTCGGTGAGCGGTGCCGACGGGCCGCCACGGCTGTGCGCGACGTCGCCCGTGACGGTCCGGCCGTCGCGCAGTTCGACCCGCACGTGGCCGGGCGCATCGGCCGCGGGGACCCCCGGGTCGGCGACCTCGTAGGTCGTGACCGCAGCCACCGCGGTGAGCTCGGGACGTTCGAAGCCCGCGACCGTGTCGAGCGTGACGGCGCCGTCGTGCAGGGCGGCGGCGACGCACCAGGCGAGCGAGAACCGGGCCTCGTACGGGGTCCGTGGACGCGCCTTGGTCCCGGCCGGTTCGCACACGATGTCGACCACGTCGGGGTGGACGGTGACGTGGACGGCGACGACGTCCGCGGGGTCCACCGCGATGGCTCGCGCGGCGTCGATCGAGGCGTGGGCGAGCTGGCACACCGGGTAGGGCTTGATGGTGAGCTGCTCGACCTGCCACACCCGGCCGAGGTCGGTGAACGGCGCCTCCGGGACGGTGTCGGTGTACGCGCGGTAGAAGCCGTGGTCGGGGTCCTCGAGGATGCTCACCGGACCGGTCGCGCCCCCGGCGGCGAGGGTCGTGGCCTGGATGCCCGCGGAGGCGGCCCAGCCGGGGTGGAGCTGCTTGGTGGCGGCGCCGCCGGCGAGGAAGGCCAACGACCCCGACGCCATCGAACCGGCGATGCCGAGCGCCGCGACGGTCCGTTGGCCGTCGAGACCACGGAGCCGGGCCGCGACCAGCGCGGCGGCGAACACGCCGGCGACCGACGTCGCGTGGAAACCGCGGCGGTGGAAGCCGTGCGGCACCGCCGCGGCGAGCCGGGTCACCGTCTCGTACCCGACGAGCGCCGCGTCGAGCACGGTCCGCCCGTCCGCGCCGACCTGCTCGCCCACCGCGAACGCCGTGGGCAGCACCACCGCCGTGGCGTGGACGAGTCCCCCGGCGTGGGTGTCGTCGAAGTCCAGCGCGTGGACGAGCGTGCCGTTCGCCAGCGCCGCGACGTGCGCCGGCACGCGTCGGTCACCGCCGAGGACGGTGGCCTCCTGCGGCGCGGTGGCGCTGGCGACGACCGCGTCGAGGTACGGCACCGTCGCGTCGTGGGCCGCCCCGGCGGCGCAGCCGAGCCCGTCGAGGAGGTGACGCACGGCGGCCCGTCGGGCCGGGTCCGGAGCGGCGAGCGGCGCCGACGACCACGCGGTGAGGTCCTCGGTCCAGGTCACGGGACGGGACCGAACGCCCCCGCCGCCGCGAGCTGTTCGATGCGTTCGGCGTCGTAGCCGAGCAGCTCGGCGAGCAGCTGTTCGGTGTCCTCACCGCGCCGTGGTGCCCGCCGGTGCTCGGCGGGTGCCGGGCCGACGCGGACCGGGCTGGCGAGCTGGCGGACGGTGCCGAACGTGTCGTGTTCGGTCTCGACGATCAGCCCCCGTGCGTCGAGGTGGTCGTCGGCGAGCGCCTGCGACAGGTCGTTGATGGGACCGCACGGGACACCGGCGGCCCGCAGCACCTCGAGCCACGCCGCCACGGTCCGCGTCGCCAGACGCTCGTCGAGCGCGGCGATGACGTCCTCACGGGCGTCGCGGCGCGAGGCGAAGTCGGGGAAGCGGTCGGCGAGCTCCGGGGCGTCGATCGCCGCCACGAGGCGCTGCCAGAACTTCTCCTTGGCGCACCCGACGACGAGCCACCCGTCGGCGGCCCGGAAGTTCTGGAACGGCACCAGCGACGGGTGGGCGGAGCGGGCGAGCCGCTCGGGTTCCCAGCCTTCGTTGAGGTGCCAGGTCGCCGGGTAGGTCAGCAGCGACATGGCGGTGTCGTACAGGGACACGTCGCAGTCCATGCCGACGCCGGTGGACCGGGCGGACAGGATGCCCGCGAGCACGGCGATCGCCGCGACGAAACCGCCCGAGTAGTCGACCATCGACAGGCCGGTCTTGGTGGGCGGCCCGTCGGGCTCCCCAGCGAGGCTCATCCACCCCGCCAGGCCCTGCAGGATGTAGTCGTAGCCGGGGTCGTCGCGGCGCGGCCCGGTCATCCCGAACGCCGACAGCGAACAGCACACGATGGCCGGGTTGACGCCCTTGAGGTCGTCGTAGGTGAGTCCGAGCTTGGCGGGGACGTCGCCGCGCAGGTTGGAGTACACCGCGTCGGCGTTCGCGACCAGGCCCTCGAACACCTCACGTCCGGCCGGGGTGGTGATGTCGAGCGAGACCGAACGTTTGCCGCGGTTGAAGGTCTCGTAGAACAGCGAGTCCTCGCCGTCCTGGAACGGGGGGACGTACCGGCCCACGTCACCGCCGGTGCGCGGGTCCTCGATCTTGATGATCTGCGCACCGAGGTCGGCGAGGTGCACGGTCCCGAACGGTCCGGCGCCGTACTGCTCGACGGCGACGATCCTGACCCCGTGCAGCGGCCTGTCCACGACGCGACGCCCTCCATCGGTGCGCGGGGGCACTGCGGGATGGCCGCCGCGGGAAGCACTTGACCCGGAGTCTGTCGCAGCCGTACGGTCCGTGTCAAGGAACGCCGTTCCATCAGCTGGAACGGCCGCCAACCCGGCGCCGACGCGTCCGTCGCGCGTCCGAGACCCCGAGGAGCCCCGCGTGGACGCCGTCGTCACCCCCGGTTGGACCGGTCGGTACTTCGAGGACTTCGAGGTCGGCCAGCTCTACCAGCACCCCCTCGGGCGCACCGTGACCGATGCCGACAACGCGTGGTTCACGCTGCTGACGATGAACACCAACCAGATGCACTTCAACGACCACTACGCGTCGAAGAGCACCTTCGGTCGGCAGCTGGTCAACAGCGGTCTGACCGTCGCGATGATCCTCGGGATCTCGGTCAGCGACGTGTCCCAGAACGCGATGGCGAACCTGTCGTGGGAACGCATCAGCCTGACCCACCCGGTGTTCGTCGGCGACACCCTCTACGCCCAGAGCCTGGTGCTCGACACCACGCCGTCCTCGAGCCGGCCGTACGCCGGGATCGTCACGGTGCGGACCCAGGGGCTGAACCAGGACGGCGACGTCATCATGACCTTCGAACGGTCGGTGATGGTCTACCGCCGCGACGCGGAGCAGGACAAGGGCATCTTCCCCGAGGCCAAGACGCCCATCACCGAGGGGCTCTAGCGTCGTGCGGATCGGGATCGCCCCCTGGGGCGCCGACCTCGACGAGTGGGTCGCCGCTGCCGCCACCGCGGACCGCGGTTCGATCGACGACGTGTGGACCTCGGAGCTGCACCGCTCCCCCTTCGTCCCGCTCGCGGCCGCGGCCACCGCGACCGACCGGCTCGGGCTCGGCACGGCGATCGCCCTCGCGTTCGTGCGCTCCCCCTTCGCCGCCGCGCTGTCGGCCCTCGACCTCGACGAGCTCGCCGGCGGCCGCGTGCGGTTCGGGGTCGGGACCGGGGTGCAGCGGCTCATCGAGGACTGGCACCACCGCGACTTCTCGCCGCCGGTCGGCCGGATGCGGTCGTGGATCGCCGCCTTCCGCAGCGTGGTCGAACGCGCCCACCTCGGCGAGCCCATCATCCTCGACGACGCGCACGAGCCGCTGCGGGTGCGCGGCTACCAGCGCCCGTACCCGCCGACGCGTCCGACCATCCCGGTCTACCTCGCCTCGGTCGGCCAGAAGCTGACCCGGCTGGCGGGCGAGGTCGCCGACGGCTGGATATCGCACGAGCTCACCTCGCCGCAGCTGCTCACCGAGACGATCGTGCCGCAGCTCGAGGCGGGCCTCGCGGCCGCGGGTCGCCGGCGCGACGAGCTGGACGTGGTGGTGTCCGCCTGCTGCGTGATCGACGACGACGATCCGGACGCCGCGCGCCGCACCGCCGCGCACACGGTCGCCTTCTACGCCAGCGTCCGCACCTACGCCCCGATGTTCGCCGCCCACGGGTTCGGGGACCAGGCGACGGCGGTGCAGGCGGCCTTCCGCGCCGACGACACCGCCGCGATGGTCGCCGCCGTGGACGACGAGATGGTCGACACCTTCACCCTCGCCGGCACCACCGACCACGTCCGCGAGCGGCTCGCCCGGCTCGACGGGCTCGCCGACGCGGTCAAGCTCTCGCCGCCCACCTACCTCGTCCCTCCCGCGGTCACGCGGGCCGCGCAACGCCGCACGCTGGCGGCGTTCGGAGGTGTCCCGTGCAGCTGAACATGGCCGACGGCATCCGCGAGTTCGCCGTGTCCGCCCCGCACCAGCCGGCGGTGATCGACGGCGATCGGCAGCTGACCTACGCGCAGCTGCACGCGCGCGCGTCCCAGGTCGCCAACGTCCTGCACGCGGCCGGTCTGGAGCGCGGGGACCGGGTCGCGATCCTGCTCGGCAACCGCCTCGAGTACATCGAACTGGCCGCCGGTACCGCCGCCGCCGGCCTCGTGATGGTGCCGCTCAACCCGCGGCTGACCGCGCCGGAGATCGGCTACATCCTCGGGCACAGCGGGAGCCGTGCGCTGATCGTCGATGCCGCCCTCGCCGAGGTCGCGGCGGCCGCGCTCGCCGACCACCCGGCGGTGGGCACCGTCCTCGCCATCGACGGCGGGGACCTCGGTGGTGACTACGAGGCAGCGCTCGCGGACGCGTCACCCGAGCACCCGCGGCTGGAGATCGACGAGGACGAGGCGTTCTGCATCGCCTACACCTCCGGGACCACCGGTCGCCCCAAGGGCGTGCGCATCAGCCACCGCAGCCGCACGCTGGTCTGTTACGGCACGGCGCTCGAGTGGGGCCTCGGACCGGGCCGACGCACGATCGCGGTCGCGCCGATGTACCACGGCGCCGGGTTCGCGTTCGCGTACGCCGCCTGCGTCACCGGTGGCACCGTCGCCATGCTGCGCGCCTGGGACCCCGCGGGGTTCCTCGACCTGGTCGCCGAGGTCCGTCCGCACTCGGTGTTCCTCGTCCCCGCCCACGCGCAGATGCTGCGCAACCTCGGTGCGGACGCCATCGCGGCGCGGGACACCTCGAGTCTCGAGACGGTCTACTTCAACGCCGCGCCGCTGCCGCAGGAGCTCAAGCTCTGGTTCATGGACACCTTCCCGCACGTCGGCTGCCACGAGCTGTACGGCTCGACCGAGGGCGGGATCGTCACCAACCTCCGACCGCCGGACATGCGCCGCAAGGACGCGTGCGTCGGCACGCCCTGGTTCATGACCGAGGTGCGGCTCGTCGACCCCGACGGGCAGGTCGTGAAGGGTCCCGGGGTCGGTGAGCTCTACAGCCGCTCACCGTTCCTGATGCTCGGCTACCACGACGACCCCGGCGCCACCGCGGCGTGCACCACCGCCGACGGGTTCCTCACCTGCGGCGACATCGTCCGCCGCGACGACGAGGGCTACCTCTACATCATCGATCGGGTCAAGGACCTGATCATCACCGGCGGCAGCAACGTCTACCCACGCGAGGTCGAGGAGGTGCTCGTCACCCACCCCTCGGTCCGGGAGGTGGCGGTGATCGGCACCCCCGACGAGACCTGGGGCGAGGCGGTCACCGCCTGCGTGGTGCCGGCCGACGGCAGCATCGACCACGACCAGCTCGACGCGCACGCTCGCGCCTCGCTGGCCGGCTACAAGGTGCCCAAGCGGTACGTGCAGGTCGACGCGCTCCCACGCAACGCCGCCATGAAGATCCTCAAGAGACAGCTGCGCGAGCAGCTGGGAGGGAGCAGGACGTGAGCCAGGAGACCGCCACCATCACCGAGATGGTCGAGGCCGAACCGGACGTGGACCAGACCGAGGTCTGGGCCCGGTTCTGGGACAAGCTGACCGCCGTGCGCGACCGGTTGCTCGACCGGTTCGAGCTCGCCCCGCACCCGTCGTGCGCCGGGCTCGAGGAGTACACCAGCGGCGACTTCGAGGGGTCGCTGACGACCTACACCGGTCCCGAGGTCGAGTGGTTCGTGCACTCGTGGATCGGCAACCGCAAGCGGTCGATCCTCGACATGAACGTGACCGTCTTCCTCGGTCCCCACATCGACGTGCCGCACCTGGTGCTCGTGCTCGGCACCGTCCCCAAGCTCTACCACTACTCCGACCTGCTCGCCCGGCGCGACCTCGCCGACCACCCCGACCACGTCAGCCGCTACTACGAGCCCGAGAACGAGCACTTCCTGTCGTTCCGCTCCGACGAGCGCTTCCACTGGTCGGTCAGCCACGGCACCTACATGCGTTCGATCCTGTCCCCCGTCGGGTACTCGTTCATGAGCGAGCGCAGCGACGAGGTCATCGAGGAGTTCGACCGGCGCATCGACGAACGGGTCGACCGCTGGCTCGCGCTGGTCGACGCCGCCGAGCCGGTGCCGGCGTCGGAGCAGGCGGCCCTCCGGGCCCGTGACCACCGGTTGCGCGACCGCGCCTACCGGCTCGACCCGATGAACGAGCTCGCGAGGAACTTCATGGACCCCGACCACGTCGACCGGATGATCGCGCTGCGCTCCGGTCAGGCACAGATGCAGGAGGTGGACGCGTGAACGTCCTCGTCATCGGCTGCGGCCTCGTCGGCTCGAACCTGGCCCGGTCCCTGCGGGCCGCCGGTCACACCGTCACCGGCACCACCACCACCCCCGCCAAGGTCGAGGGTCTGCGCACGATCTGCGACGAGGTCCTCGTCCTACGAGGCTCCGACCGGGACGCGGTGCACGCGGCCGTCGCGGACGCGGACGCCGTCGCGGTCTGCGCCGGACCGTCGGCGCAGCGTTCCATGACCCCCGAGGACCGCGCGCAGCACTACCAGGAGGTCCTGGTCGACACCGCCCGGAACGTCGCGTCCGCGCCGGGCGACGCGCACCTGGTCGTGCTGTCCTCCAACGCGGTGTACGGCTCGGCCGCCGACCACCTCGACCAGGTGACCGAGGACGCCCCGCTGAGCGACAGCGCCGACCCCTCCCCGGCCTCGTTCCGGGCGCTCGAGGACGCCTACGACCTCGAACGGACCTGCATCTTCCGGTGCCCCGACATCCACGGGCCCGAGGACCTGCCGATCGAGCAGAAGGTCGCCCTCGCCCACGAGCACCTCGGTGGCTCGGTGCCGTTCTCGGCCGACGGCCGCTTCTACCGCATGCACGTCGACGAGATCGCACGCGCGGTCGAGTTCGCGATCGAACAGCGGCTGGTCGGGGTCCACAACCTCGTCGGTGACGACCTGCCGCCGACGAACCAGGAGCGCTTCGACGCGATCGCGGCCGAGCAGGGGCTGTCACCGCTGACCTACCGCGGCGAGATCGAGGGGCCCGCCGTCCGCATCTCCAACGCCAAGCTGCACGCCGCGGGGTTCGCGCCGGTGGGCGGCTGAGGTGTCCGCCTACGAGCTGACCCTGTGGGGGCACGTCCTGCTGTTCGGCGTGTGGCTCGGTGCGGACTACGGCACGTTCCTGTCCAGTCGGTTCCTGCAGCACGAGCACCGGTCGCTCGAGACGCGCGCGACCGCGGCCCGGATGATGGTCCTGTTCGACCTCGGGCCGCGGCTCGCGCTCGTGCTCATGCTGCCCCTCGGGTTCACGCTGGCGTCGATGCTCGGGGTCACCGATGGTCTGCCCGGCTGGTCGGTACCGGCCGCCTGGGCCGTCGCGCTGGTCTGGCTCGGGCTGGTCGCCGCGGTCGAGCTCGGGGAGGGCCGTGACTGGCGGGAGCCGCTGCGTCGCGCCGACCTGACGATCCGGGTCCTCGTGGCGGCAACGACGCTCGGCGCCGGCCTGTCGAGCCTGATCGGGGGTGGCCCGTTCGTCGGCACGTGGCTCGCGTGGAAGGTGACCCTGTTCGGGGCGATCATCTGCTCGGGGTTGTGCATCCGCCTGGCGCTCGGCCCCTTCGGTCGCGCGTTCGCCCGCATCATGAGCGAGGGGTCCACGCCCGCGAACGAAGCCGCCCTGCGCGCCAGCCTGGCGCGCACCTACCCGTTCGTGGGGGCCGTCTGGATCATGGTGCTCGTCGCCGGGCTGCTCGGGGTGGTCAAGCCGTGACCGGTCCGTCGGAGCCGACGGTCCGCGCCGTCTTCACCGCCGCGACGGCGCCCGGCGCCGCCGCTCCGTTCGACACGCTGCACCTCAAGGTGCACCACCCGGCGCGGTTCGACGGCAGCGACCACGAACGGCTCACCGGCGAGGTCGCCGTCGACCTGTCCCGCGGCCGGTTGCCGATCGTCGTGCTCCTGCCCGGCATCAACGTCGGACCGGCGAGCTACGGCTGGCTCGCCGCCGCGCTGGCCGCCACCGGTTGCGCGGTCGTGACCTTCTCCTGGGTCGCGGAGGTCATGCCCGGCCAGCGGGGCCTGACCTGCGGTCTGGACCTCGACGCGGTGCGTCCGGACACCTACGGGCGGCGTCCGTCCGCGACCGCCATCGCCCCGGTGCTCGACGCGCTCACCGGCCTCGATGCCGCAGGTCCGCTCGCGGGGTGTCTCGACCTCGACCGGCTCGCGGTCGGCGGACACTCGGCCGGCGCGACCGTCGCCTACGAGAACGCGACGACCGACTTCTTCCCGTCCCTCCGGGCCGTGTTCGGCTACGGCGGCCACACGCTCGCCTCGACGCTGCTCGGGTGGGATGCCGACACGCTCCTGCCCCTGCCCGGTGACGTGCCGGTGCTGCTGACCGGGGGGACGCGCGACGGGGTCATCGGCGCGTCGACCGACCGCTACGGCCGCGACGGCCACGACCGCGACCCGGTGGTCCGCACCTTCGAGGACGCCACCGCCCCGGACCGCGACGCCTACCTCGCCATCGTCACCGGCGCCAACCACTTCGCCGTCGGCGACCCCTCCGACCCGACGGTCGCCCGCGGCTTCCTCGACCTCGCGCCCGTCGGCGACCCACGTCGCCACCGGCAGGTGCTCGTGGAGCTGGTGACCGCGTTCCTCGCCCGCCACCTCGTGGCCGACGGCAGGTCTTCCGCGGCGACGGACGCCACCCTCGATGCCGCCCTCGACGCCGCCCTCGCGAGCGGCGACCTCGAGCTGGCGCGACGTCGTCAGCCGCGGTAGCCGAGGCGCTTGGACACCTCGCGGGTCACCTCCACGAGGTGCGCGGCGGCCTCGTCGATCTCCTCGCGGAACCGCTCGACCGGCCCGCACACGGAGATGACGCCCACCACGCGGCCGTCGTAGCCGAACAGGGGTGCCGCGACCGACCCGGCCCCGGCCTGCCGCTCCCCGAGCGAGACCGCGTAGCCCTGGGCGCGGATGTCCTCGAGCTCGGTGCGCAGCGCCGCGACCGAGGTGACCGTCAGCGGGGTGATCGCGGGCAGGTCGTGCGCGAGGTACTGCTCGCGTTCGGCCTCGGGCAGGAACGCCAGCAGCGCCTTGGACGACCCACCGGCGTGCAGCGGGTGCGAGGAGCCGAGCTGGACCACCATCTTGATGTCGCGCTGCGGGGTGACCTGGTCGACGTACACCCGGTGGTCGTTCGAACGGACCGACAAGGTGGCGGTCTCGTTGGTGCGGGCCTCGAGCTCGCGCAGGGCCTCGCGGGCGACGTCGCGGATGTCGAGCCGGTCGAGGTAGGACAGCCCGAGGGTGAGGTTGGCCGGACCGAGCCGGTAGCGACGGGACTCCTCGTCGAGCTCGATGAAGCCCTTGACCTTGAACGACGACAGGATGCGGTGCACCACGGCCTTGGACAGCCCGAGACGGTTGACCACCTCCGTGACCCCGAGGTCCTTGACCCCCGGCTCCCCGAAGAGGTTGAGCACATCGAGCGCGCGTTCGACGCCGGCGATCGTCTGGGACGAGCCGGTCGCCTCGTCGGTCCGCGGTGCCACGGTGACCTCCCGTTACCCTGGGTGCGCCGCCCGCACCTCGCCGCCCCGACTGTACCCCTGAGCGGAACGATGTTACGCCAGGCGAGACAACACGGCTAGCCTACGCGCTCCTGGGACGGAGGCGAACGAGGTGCGACGTGGCTGACCGGCTGGTGTTCACGGACGTGCGGGTGGTGCGGCCCGGCGTCGACGAACCGATCGACGCCGACATCCTCGTGGCCGACGGCCGCGTCGTCGAGGTCGCCCCGGGGCTGGCCGAGGTCGCGACCGACGCCGAGGTCGTCTCCGGTGGCGGCAAGCTCGCCTTCCCCGGCTGCGTCGATGCCCACCAGCACTGGGGCATCTACAACCCGCTGGACGAGGACACCCGCAGCGAATCCCGGGCCGCGGCCCAGGGCGGGGTGACCACCGCGCTGAGCTACATCCGCACCGGGCAGTACTACCTCAACCGCGGCGGGTCGTACGCCGAGTTCATGCCCGAGGTGCGACGTCTGACGGCGGGCAACGCCCACATCGATCACGCGTTCCACCTCGCCCCGATCACCGCCGAGCACATCGACGAGCTCGGCTCGATGGTCGACGACCACGGCGTGACCTCGTTCAAGATCTTCATGTTCTACGGCAGCCACGGGCTGCACGGACGTTCGGACGACCAGTCCTCGTTCCTGATGTCGCCGCCCGACGAGCGCTACGACATCGCCCACTTCGAGTTCGTGATGCGCGGGATCGAACGGGTCCGTGCGCAGCGGCCGGCCATCGCCGACCGGATCTCGCTGTCGCTGCACTGCGAGACCGCGGAGATCATGCGTGCCTACACCACGATGGTCGAGGCCGAGGGGACCCTGTCGGGCCTCGAGGCGTACTCGGCCTCGCGTCCGCCCCACTCCGAGGGCCTGGCGATCACCATCGCCAGCTACCTCGCCCACGAGACCGGGCTGCCCACCATCAACCTGCTCCACCTCACCTCCGCCAAGGCCATCGAGGCCGCACGCCTGATGGCCGCGACCTTCCCGCACGTCGACTTCCGACGCGAGGTGACCGTCGGCCACCTGCTGGCGACCTACGACACCGCGGCCAGCATCGGCGGCAAGGTCAACCCGCCGCTACGCAGCGAGGACGACCGCGAGGTCCTGTGGCAGGCCGTCGCCGACGGGTTCGTCGACTGGGTGGTGTCCGACCACGCCTGCTGCAAGGACGAGCTGAAGTTCGACGCCGACCACCGCGACGACGTCTTCCTGGCCCGGTCCGGGTTCGGCGGCGCGGAGTACCTGCTGTCGGGCCTGATCAGCGAGGGGCGGCGGCACGGGGTCAGCTACGGCCGCATCGCCGAGCTCACGTCCAGCAACCCCGCCGACCGGTTCGGCCTCCACGGCGTCAAGGGCGACCTCGCCCCCGGCTACGACGCCGACATCGTCCTCGTCGACCCGGATGCCTCGTTCGTGGTGCGTGCCGAGGACTCGGTCTCGGCCCAGGAGTACACCCCGTTCGAGGGCCACGAACTGACCGGCAAGGTCGAGGACGTGTGGCTGCGGGGCGAGCGCATCGTGCGTGCCGGCGAGGTGGTGGGCGAGCCGGTCGGCGCCTACCTGCACCGCCCCGCGACCCGCGGCTCCTAGCGGCGGGTCGGCGCCAGGAGCGACTCGAGGTCCGCGGCGCTGTCGAGCGCGTCCACGCCGGCGCGGACCTCCTCGGCGGCGGTGGGATCGAGGTGGACCGCCGCGTTCTCGCTGAACTTGGCGCCGAGCTCCTCGTCCGAGAGCGGGTCGCCGGGACCGCCACGGTTGACCAGCACCTCCTCGGTGAGCTCCGAGCCGTCCGTGGTCCGAACCGTCAGGCGGGCCGGGAACTGGCCGGGGTAGATACCGAGCAGCTCCGGGTCGCCGGTGACGTCGATGCGGCCCATCAGCTGGCGGACCGGCTCGCGCGATGCGGCGAGGTCGGTGAAGTCCGCCAGCCCGAGACCGAGACCACCCCCGCCGTGCCAGGCGGCGGCGACGGTGTACGGACCGGAGAACTTGGCGGCGTACCCGGACTCGGGCGCACGCTTGGCCTCGATGGGCTGGCCGATGGTGCGCACCGTCGGTGGTGCCACCGAGAGGGTGGCGTGCTCGACGAGGTCGGGGGTGACGCCGGCGCTGCGCAACCGGCGGGCCGCGTCGATGCCGGTGTGGGTGAAGTGGTTGGCCGGGTACGGCTTGAAGAAGATCCCGGGCACCGACCACTCCGTGCCGAGCCCGCGGGTGATCTCCTCGGGGTCGAACCGTCCCGACAGCCACGCCTCGTAGAAGCCGAACCGGCCCTCGAGGATCGTCGGCGGTCCGGTGAAGCCGCGCGCGACCAGCTCGGCGGCCGAGACGCCGGCGTGCGCCGCCCAGCCGCAGTGCAGCCGCTTGACGGTGCCGCCGGTGCGGTTGGCCTCGATGACGCCCGAGGACATGGACGCCGCCACACCGATCGCGTTGGCGACACCCTCCGCACCGAGCCCGTGCAGCAACGCCGCGCCCGCCGCGGCACCGAGCCCGCCGCAGATCGAGGTCGCGTGCTGGCCGCGTTCGAAGAACAGCGAGTTGTTGGACTCGCGGTCGTAGCCCGCCATCCCGAGGCGCACGCAGACCTCGATGCCGACCGCCGTCGCGACCAGCACGTCCCGCCCGGATGCCCCGACCGCCTCGCCGACCGCGAGCGTCGCGGGGACGATGGAGGCCGAGGGGTGCAGGATCGACGGCAGGTGGGTGTCGTCGTAGTCGAGGGAGTGGGCGAGGACACCGTTGACGAAGGCGGCCTGGTTGGCCGGCAGCTTGGCGGTGCGACCGATCACGGTCGCCACGGGCGAACCGCCCTGGGCCTCGGCGTACGCGACCGCGGCCGCGGAGGTCGCCTCGGGGATGGACGCCAGGCACAGCCCGACGATGTCCAGGATGCGTTGCCGCGTCGAGCTGGCCACGATCTCGGGCAACCCGTCCCGCATCGCGTCGGCCGCGAAGCCACCGAGGTGTTCGACGAGGGCGGGGGGCGCGCTCATCGGTCGCTGCCCACCACCGCGAGCGGCCGCACCGGCGAGCCGGTCGCACCCACGAGCGGGAGGGGAGCGATCACGAGGACGAACTCGTGGGCGGCGGCGGCGGCGAGGCCCTCGAGGTCCATGGTCTCGATGATGTGGATGCCGTGATCGACGAGCAGGACCCGGTGCGCCGGCAGCGCGCTGTGGCCCGCGCCAGGGGCGAGGCGCTCGAAGGCGATCGAGTCGGCCCCGACCGCGCGGACCCGCTGGGCGGCCAACCACTTCGCGCCGTCCTCGGACACCCCCGGCACACCCGTGTCGTGGCCGACGTAGTCCGGTCCGTCGTCCCACCGCCGACCCCAGCCGGAGCGGACGAGCACCGCGTCCCCGGGGACGATCGGCGTGCCCTGGACGTCAGCGGTCGACTCGAGGTCCTCGATGGTGATCTCGTAGCCCGGGTCACAGACCTCGAGACCCAGCGCCCGCGGGACGTCGAGCAGGACCCCACGACACAGCGTCGGTGGGAACTCGTCGATCCCGTGGGACCCGAGCCGGCCGCCGCGCTGGATGTCCTCGGCCCGGATGTCGCCGTGGACCGCACCGAGGTGGGAGACGTGACCGAGCGCGTCGATGTGCGTGCCGACGTGGGTGCCCGTGAGCAACAGGTCGTTGGCCGCCGAACCCCCGTCGGCACGCACCGCGTCACCGTGACGTCGTGGCATCGTCAGCGTGAACCGGGGGTGGTTGGGCGACTGGGGCATCCCGGTCACCATCGGGCGGGCCAGGTCGTGGACGGTGACACCAGCTCCGCCGTCGATGGTGGCCAGCAGCTGCGCGGTCGTGCTCACGCTGTTCCTTCCTCGCGGGCTCCCGCGAGCACGCTCTCGGCGCGCCCGACGACCGCGGGGTCGACGAAGCCGCCGTCCACGGTCAACGCTGCGCGTCCCTCTCGTCCCGCTGCCTCGGCGGCGGCGAGCACCCGGCGGGCCCACGCGACCTCGTCGTCGGACGAGGTGAACACCTCGTGCACGACCGCGAGCTGGCGCGGGTGGATCACCGACTTGCTCCCGAACCCGAGCCGGCGGGCGAGCCTGGCCCCCTCACGCAGCCCCACCTCGTCGTCGAGCTGGGTGTGCACGCTGTCGACGGGCGGCCCGATGCCGGCGACCCGGGAGGCGAGCACCAGCTGCGAGCGGGCGAACAGCGTCGCCTCACCGTGCGGTTCGCCCTGGGCGCGGATGTCGGCGAGGAAGTCGGTGGCCCCGAAGCACAGGTGCTCCACCCGCGGTTGCGCGGCCAGCTCGGAGGCGGCGGCGACGCCCCGCGCCGACTCGATCAACGCGTGGACCGCGATGGCGCCGGCGGGCAGGCCACGCTCCGCCTCGAGGTTGGTCAGGATGGTGTCGAGCAGCCGCAGGGTGCGCGGCTGTTCGCAGGAGGGCACCCGGATGGCCGCGAGCCCGGGCCGCACGATGGCGGCGACGTCGTCCTGGTCGAAGCCGAACCGGCCACCGTTGACCCGGACGTGCATCGGCGGGCCGGGCACCGCCACCTGCGCGTCGAGGTAGGCGACCACGGCCCGCCGTGCGTCCACCTTGTGCACCGGGGCGACCGCGTCCTCGAGGTCGAGCACGACGGCGTCGGCGCCCGCGTCGCGGACCTTGGCCAGGATGCGCGGCGAGCTGCCCGGTGCGTAGAGGAACGAACGGGCCGGCGCGGAACGATCGGTGAGCTCAGGCAACGGTGCCCCTCCCGCGTAGCTCCTCGATCCGTTCCGGCGCGAGGCCGAGCTCGGTCAGGACCTCGTCGGTGTCGGCGCCGAGCGCACGTCCGGTCCACCGGATGGCACCCGGCGTCTTCGACATGCGGAACAGCACGTTCTGCATCCGGACCGGCCCGAGGTCGGGGTCCTCGACGGTGGTGACCATGTCGAGCGCCTGCACCTGCGGGTCGTCGACGAGCTGCGAGGCGTCGTAGATCGGCGCGACCGCCGCGTCGGCGGCCTCGAACGCGGCGGTGACCTCGTCACGGGTGCGCGCGGCGATCCAGTCGGCCACGTACGTGTCGAGCAGGTCGGCGTGCTCCGCCCGACCTCGCCCGCTGGCGAACCACGGTTCGTCGATGACCTCCGGGTGGTCGACGAGCTTCATCACCCGTTCGGCGATGCTCTGCGCCGAGGTGGAGATCGCCACCCACTGGTCGTCGGCCGTCCGGTAGGTGTTGCGCGGCGCGTTGTTCGACGAGCGGTTGCCGAGCCGCGGTGGCACGACGCCGAGCTGATCCCAGGTGATCACGTGGGGCCCGAGGGCGCTCGTGATCGGTTCGAGCAGGGACAGGTCGATGCACTGGCCGCCCCCACCGGAGGCGTCGCGGTGGTAGAGCGCCATGACGGCGGCGTTCGCGGCCGCCATGGCCGCGATCGAGTCCGCCAACCCGAACGGCGGCAGCGTCGGGGGACCGTCCGGTTCCCCGGTCATGGCCGCGAAGCCCGACATCGACTCGACCAGCGTCCCGAACCCGGGTCGTCCGGCGTACGGGCCCTCCTGCCCGAAGCCGGTGATCCGCACGAGGACGAGGCCGGGGTTGATGGCCGCGAGCTCGTCGTACCCGAGGCCCCAACGCTCGAGCGTGCCGGGCCGGAAGTTCTCCACCACGACGTCGGCGTCGCGGACCAGGTCGCGGAAGATCGCCGCACCGTCGGGGTCGCCGAGGTAGAGGCCGACGCAGCGCTTGTTGCGTGCGACCAGCTTCCACCACAGGCCGTGACCGTCCTTGCGGTAGCCGTGGTCGCGGAACGAGTCACCTCGGCTCGGGTGCTCGAGCTTGATCACGTCGGCACCGAAGTCGCCGAGGATCTGGCACGCCATCGGTCCGGCGAGCACCGTCGACGCGTCGATGACACGGACGCCCGCCAGCGGCCCGGTCACCCCGCCCGCAGCCACCACCCGACCTCCACCCGTCCTCGGACCCCGCCTGGGTACGCGGGACCCGGCGTGCGCCGAGTGTTCCGCTCTTCGGAACAACGTTCCGCTACAACACGATACGCGTGGTCCGGCCGGACTGTCAACGTTCCCGGTCGCCGCTGCGGCCGTGGTCGCCCGGGACGAGCAGGGGTCGGGCTCCTTGCGGTTCGCCCACGAAGGCCGCGGGCGCCTCGGCGAGGGCGTACCGCGTCCCGACGCGCGGGCGCAGCGTCCCCGCGGCGAGCGCATCGATGCAGCGCACCGCCACCTCCCGCAGGCGCTCCTCCGGCGTCGCGTGCACGTTCAGCGCCATCAGCCGGTGCTCGTTGACCAGGAGCGCGGGGACGAGCAGGGACGCGGTCACCCCGGCCGCGTAGCCGAGGAGCACGTGCCGACAGCGGGACGCCCCGAGGCGGGCCGCCGCCGGTGTCCACGCCCCCCCGAGCGGGTCGACGATCACGTCCACCCGCCCCCCGGGGAACGCGCTCGGGTCGTCGAGTAGGTCGAGCGGTCCGACCTCGGCCGGCAGTTCCGCGAGCGCGGCGGGGTCCCGCGCGAGCGCCACCACCTCGCCGCCGGCAGCGGCCGCCAGCTCCACGGCGGCGCGCCCGACCCCGCCGCTCGCGCCGAGGACGAGCACCCGCTCCCCCGGCCGCACCCCGGCGTGGTCGTCGAGCGCCAGAGCGGCCGCGATGGCGCTGCTCAACCCCGCGGCGACCACGTCGTCGGCGACCGCGGCGGGCAGCGGCACGAGCGCGGACGCCGGTGCGTCGAACCAGGTGGCGAAGCAGCCGGGCCGCGCCGTGCCGAGCCCGGCGCTGCCACCGAGGACGGCGACGCGGGCACCGGTCCGCACCGACCGCGCCACGGCGGAGCTGCCGGGTCGGAGGCCGGCGACGACACCGGGCAGCCGCCCGCGGGCGATCTGGCCGTCGAGCGGTTGGAGCTCGGCCACGAGCAGCTCGAGCCGCTCCCACCCCGGCGCGGGCCCATCGTCGGGCCGCGGGTGCGCCACCACGTCGACGGTGGGCGGATCGGTCAGTGCCGGCAACCGGACGGCGAGGTCGGTGGTGGTCACGGGAGCTCCTCGGAGGTACGGACGGCGCGGCGTCGGGACGGGGCTGAAGTGGAACGCCATTCCGCTGGATGGAACCAGGCTAGGCTGTCGCGACCGCGGACGTGGAGGACCGAGGTGGGCGAGGCGACGACCGGCTACGACGTGCTCGTCGTGGGGGCTGGCTCCGCGGGGATCCCGTGCGCGCTCGCGGCCGCCGAACGGGGCGCCCGCGTCCTCGTGGTCGACAAGGCCGACCGCATCGGCGGGACCCTCCACGTCAGCGGTGGGCACGTGACCGGTGCGGGCACCCGTCGCCAGCGTGAACGCGACATCGTCGACCACCCCGACGACCACTACGCCGACGTGATGCGCATCGGCCGTGGGCGGGCGCGGCCCGACCTGCTGCGGCTCGCGGTCGACCTCGCCGCGCCCACCATCGACTGGCTGGACGAGCTCGGTCTCGAGCACGACGAACGCTCGCCCCGGATCGTGTACGGCCACGAGCCCTACGGCGCGCCGCGCACCCACTACGGCCCCGACGAGGCCCGATCGATCCTCGCCGTCCTCGCGCCCCCGTTCGAGCGTGCGGTGGCACGCGGTGCGATCGACCTGTGGCTCGACGCACCGGTCACGGCCCTCCGCACCGGTGCGGACGGTGCCGTCACCGGCGCCGTCGTGCGTCGCGGCGACCACGAGGTGACCGTCCCCGCTCGAGCGACCGTGCTGGCCACCGGTGGCTACGGGGCCGACCCGGACCGCTTCCGGGCGATGGAGGGCTACCCGCTCTACACCGTCGCACCACCGACCTCCACCGGCGACGGCCTCGGACTCGCCGAGGAGGTCGGGGCCGGCCTCACCTCGGCCGGCGACTTCCTGCCGACCTTCGGTGGTCTGCCGCTCGAGGGCCAGCCCGGTCGTACCTCCTGGTCCGAGCGCGCCCACCTCGTGGCGAACGAGCGGCCGCCGTGGGAGCTGTACGTCGACGTCCGTGGGCAGCGGTTCGTCGCCGAGGACGAGCCCAGCATCGATGAGAAGGAACGTCGCCTGCTCGAGGCAGCACCGGAGCTGACCTTCCACGTCGTCTTCGACGAGCGCGCCCTGCGGGAGGCGCCACCGCTGATCATCGGTGCCACCCGCGACGAGGTCGCCGCGATGGCCGGCCGTCGTGAGGGGTGGGTGTCCGCGCCCACGCTGCGGGAGCTCGCCGAGGCGGCAGGGATCGACGCCGACGGCCTCGAGGCGACCGTCGCCGACTACAACGCACGGCTCGCGGCCGACGCGCCCGACGTCCTCGGCCGTACCCACCGCCCCGCGCCCGTCACCGAGGCGCCGTTCCACGCCCTGCGCAACCACGGCGCGACCCTGATCACCTTCGCGGGCGTGGACGTGACCGGCGAACTCGAGGTGCGACGGCCCGACGGCGCCCCGGTCGGCGGGCTGTACGCCGTCGGCGAGGTCCTCGGCGCCGCGCCGACGATGGGCAACGCCTTCTGCGGCGGCATGACGCTCACACCCGCCCTCGCCTTCGGTCGGGAGCTCGGTCGCCGCCTCGGTGCGGCCCTCGGCGCCTGACGGACGGCCGTCGGCGCTCGGGCCGAGCCACCACCGGGACCCGGAAGTAGGCTCGGACCTCGCGTCCACGTCAGGCAGCCGCATGTCCAGCACCCCGGCCACCACGGCCGACCACCCCGCTCCCGGGACGGTCCCCGACCTCGTCACGCCGACCTGGGAGTACGCCCCGGCGCCGGAGGCGCGTGACCTCGTCCGGCTCCGTGACAGCTACGGGCTGTTCATCGGCGGCGAGTTCGTCGACCCAGCCGACGGCGGCAGCTTCGCGACCATCTCCCCGGCGAGCGAGGAACACCTCGCCGACATCGCCCTCGGGACCGCGACCGACGTGGATCGGGCGGTGACCGCGGCGCGGAAGGCGTTCCGGTCGTGGTCCCGCCTTCCGGGCGCGGAGCGGGGCAAGTACCTCTACCGGCTCGCGCGGTTGCTGCAGGAACGCGCGCGGGAGTTCGCGGTCCTCGAGTCGCTGGACAACGGCAAGCCGATCCGTGAGTCGCGTGACGTGGACGTACCGACCGCTGCGGCGTGGTTGTTCCACCACGCCGGGTGGGCCGACAAGCTGGACTGGGCCGGGCTCGGTCCGGCACCCAAGCCGCTCGGCGTGGTGGGACAGGTCATCCCCTGGAACTTCCCGCTGATGATGCTGGCCTGGAAGGTCGCGCCGGCGCTC
>CAYSTY010000002.1:0-1386 GCA_964433685.1 uncultured Actinomycetota bacterium
GATCGCGGCGATGGTCACCGCGCCGTGGTCGAGCTCGAACCCGGCGCCGGCGGCCACGGTGACCTGCACCGGGTTGGAGGCGCGCTGCGGCAGGCCGTTGCCGTCGTAGTGACGCGGCGGGTCGGCGTGGTCGCTGCCGTCGCCCTCGTCGTGGACCGCCACCGCGTCGGAGGCGGGGAAGGTGTCGGCGACGGTGTCGTCGTAGCCCTCCTTCTCCGGCCACCCGTCGGGGCCCTCGACGTCCCCGGCGTGCTCGCGGAGGGCCACCCGGAAGCCCTCCTTGGCACGGGCGAGGTCGATGCGGTCCTGCGGACGCTTCGGGCCGGCGAGCGACGGCACGACCGTCGACAGGTCGAGCTCGATGTGCTCGGAGTAGTCCGCCTCGCGGGCGGGGTCGTGCCACAGGCCCTGGGCCTTGGCGTACGCCTCCACGAGCGCGACCTGGTGGTCGCTGCGACCGGTGAACGACAGGTAGCGCAGCGTCTCCTCGTCGATCGGGAAGATCGCGGCGGTGGAGCCGTACTCGGGCGACATGTTGCCGATGGTGGCGCGGTTGGCCAGCGGGACGCTCGGCACGCCGGGGCCGTGGAACTCGACGAACTTGCCCACCACCCCGTGCTCACGCAGCATCTCGGTGATGGTCAGCACGAGGTCGGTCGCCGTCGCGCCGTCGGGCAGCTCACCGGAGAGCTTGAAGCCGACCACCCGAGGGATGAGCATGGAGACGGGCTGGCCGAGCATGGCGGCCTCGGCCTCGATGCCGCCGACCCCCCAGCCGAGCACACCGAGGCCGTTGACCATCGTGGTGTGCGAGTCGGTGCCCACCAGCGTGTCGGGGTAGGCCTGCTTGGTGCCGTCCGGCAGCTCGTTGGGGAACACCACGCGAGCGAGGTGCTCGATGTTGACCTGGTGGACGATGCCCGTGCCCGGGGGCACGACCTTGAAGTTCTCGAACGCCTCCTGGCCCCAGCGCAGGAACTGGTAGCGCTCGCGGTTGCGCGCGTACTCGAGGTCGATGTTGAGCTGCAGCGCGTCGGGGCTGCCGAACGCGTCGGCCACGACGGAGTGGTCGATGACCAGCTCGGCGGGGACCAGCGGGTTGATCCGGGCCGGGTCGGCGCCGAGGTCGCGCATCGCCTCGCGCATCGCCGCGAGGTCCACCACCGCCGGCACGCCCGTGAAGTCCTGGAGGATGACCCGCGCCGGGGTGTACTGGATCTCGGTCGACGGATCGGCGGCGGCGTCCCAGGCTGCCAGCGCCCGGATGTCCTCAGCCGTCGTGTTGGTGCCGTCCTCGGTGCGCAGGAGGTTCTCGAGCAGGACCTTGAGGCTGAACGGCAGGCGGTCGGCACCCTCCACCGCGTCGAGGCGGAAGATCTCGTAGCG
>CAYSTY010000002.1:1486-40590 GCA_964433685.1 uncultured Actinomycetota bacterium
TGAACGGCAGGCGGTCGGCACCCTCCACCGCGTCGAGGCGGAAGATCTCGTAGCGTTCGCCGTCGACCTCGAGGTGGTCCTTGGCACCGAAGCTGTCGCTGCTGGTCACGTGGGGCTCCCGTCGGTCGGGGGCGGGTGGGGACCCCGAACCTACCGGAGGGCGTCGGTAGCCTCCGAGGGCAGCTGCCGGCGAGGGCGGCCAGCTCGGCGGAGGACGGGTGACGATGAGCGGGAACGGACCGGCCGAGCTCGCGGCGACCGACCGATTCCCCCGCCTCGAGCGGGGGGACGGACACACCTCGCTGCTGGAGGCGGCCGGCGCGTTGCGCGACGGGCTGCTCGCGTCGGGTCGGCCGAGCGGGGTGGCCACCGGGGACCTGGTGACCTACCCCTACCCCACCAGCTTCGGGCTGTGGCGCGCCGCCCGTTCGCCCGCACCGATGCTCTGGCTGACCGCCCGCATGCTCGTGGTCCAGTGGGACGAGCCGGTCCGCCGCCGCCGCCGCGGGCCCGACGGTCAGCTCGGTCCGAGCACCCGCAGACGCACCCTGCTGTGGGGTGCGGGCGACCACGAACGCGCCGTCAGCACGCCCTTCGCCGTGCGTCTGCGGGCCCGCCTCGCCCTCCCCGACCGGCTGGTGCTCACCACCCGCGGGACGGTGCTCGGTCACCTCCGGGCGCTCGGGATCGATCCGCTCGACGTCGACTACGTGGCCTTCGACACCCTCCAGGTCCGCGACGTGCGTCGTCTGCTCGGCACCACCCGACCGGCGCCCGACCTCGACGCCCCCGACGCGCCCCTGCGCGGCTGGTTCCCCAACGCCTCCCTGGTCGTCTCGGTCGCGGAGTGGGCCGCCCTGCACGCGCTGCACCCGATCCAGGCCGCGTGGTACGAGCCGGCGACCTTCGCCGCACTCGACCCGGACCGCATCACGCCGGTCAGCGGCGACGTCCTGCTCGGACCGGGCGTGGCGCTGCTGGCGACGCCGGGGCACACCGCCGGGAGCGTGAGCCTGGCCCTCAACACCGACGACGGCATCTGGGTGTCGTCGAGCAACGGCATCGCCGCCGATGCCTACGCACCACGCGTCTCGCGCATCCCGGGCCTGCGCCGCTACGCCGAGGACTGGGGCCAGGAGGTCGTCCTCAACGGCAACACGCCCGAGTTCGCCGCGCGGCACTACGACGCGATGCTCCTCGAACGTGCCGTGGCCGACCCGGCGGGGGACGCCCCGGTCCCGCGCTGCTTCCCGACGGCGGAGCTGACCGCTTCCCCGCTCGCACCGGGTCTCGCGCCCACCCACGTCCACGGTGCCGTCACCTCCGGGACCGTGCGTGGTCAGCTGTCGTCGGGCCGTTCGGCGGTTGCCTGACCGCCGACCAGCCGCTCGCCTGCGCTGCGCGCACGACCCGGCGCGTCGCACGGACCTCGCGTCACCGCGTCGGCCCCGGGGCGTTCGACAGGGGGACGGACGGCACCGCCCACGGGCCGGACGAACGGAGTCGAAGGTGCAGCGGACGGCACGGACGGTGCGGGAGCTGCTCGCGCGCGCCACGGCCGCGCTGCGGCGCGTCGACCGGCTCCCGGTGGCCACCGTCGCCGCCGTCGCCGCGCTGGCGGTGTTGACCACCTTCACCGCTCCCGCATCCGTCGGGTCGGACCCGGTCGCGGCGGAGGCCGGGGAACGGGTCACGGAGGCCGCCCCGGTCGAACCGCGCCGCTGGGCCCCCCGCCCGGCCCCGGAGGTCCCCGCCGCCCTGGACCTGCTGGCCACCGACCTGACCGGGCTCAGCGACGAGGAACCGTCGGTCCCCGAGGTCGGTGGGGACCTCGAGCTGAGCCCCTTCGAGCGCACCCCCGGTGGTGAGCTCAGCGAGGACGAGGTCATCCCCGCCGACCTCGTGGTCCGCGTCGCCGACGGGGACAGCGTGGACACCGACGCGCTCGCCGGACCGCTCGCCGGCGCCCGGCACACCGCGCCGGCCGCGACCCTCCGCGCGTCCACGCCCGGCGAGGACGGCGACCGCGAGGTCACCGTCCTGGGTGTCGACGGCGCCACCTTCCGGCCACTGACGCCGGAGATCACCGCCGCCGCGGACGCCGTCTGGGACCGCTTCGCCGACGGCGACGTGCTCATCACCCACGAACTGGCCGAGGAGCTCGGCACCGAGCTCGGCGGTGAACTCGTGCTCACCACCGACGCCGGTGACCTCCCGGTCCGCGTCGGTGCGTTCGCCGTCAACGGCGTCCCGGCTTTCGCGGACGTGCTCGTCCCGGTCACCGTGGCCGAACAGCTCGGCGTCGACGCCCCCAACACGCTCATCGTGGCCGCCGGTAGCGGTGACCCGGCCGACCTCGGTGACGCGCTCGCGACGGCGACCGGCGGCGAGGTCGAGCTCCGCCGCGAGCCCGCCCCGCCGGTGGCCGAGGAACGGACGACCCAGAGCACCCCCTCGGGCCGCATCGAACCGTTCACGTACACCAGCCGCGCCGACGGGCGCATCGACATCCACGGCGACTGGATCGCCCGCAACATCGTCCGGGTGCAGCTGCCCGGCATGGCGTCCACCTCGTGCCACCGGGTGATGGTCCCCCAGCTGATCGCCGCCGTCGAGGAGCTGATCGAGCGCGACCTCTACGGCCACCTCGATCCCTCGCAGTTCGCCGGGTGCTTCGTGGCCCGCCACATCGACTGGAACCCGGACAAGCCCTTGTCGATGCACGCCTGGGGCCTGGCGATCGACTTCAACACCCGTGACAACTGGCTCGGCGCGACCCCGAAGATGGACCGGCGGGTGGTCGAGGTCTTCGAGCGGTGGGGCTTCGAGTGGGGCGGCTGGTGGAGCCGACCCGACGGGATGCACTTCGAGCTCGCCCGGATCGTCCCGACCAGCTGAGCGGGTCCGCGGTGGCGCGGGCTGCCTACGCTGGTCGTCACCACCTGGCAGCCACCTCGGAGTCCCCCGTGCCCACCCTCGCCATCGTCCGTCACGGTCAGTCGTTGTGGAACCTCGAGAACCGGTTCACCGGCTGGGTCGACGTCCCCCTCACCGAGAAGGGGCGTGAGGAGGCGCGCCGCGCGGGCGAGCACCTCCGGGGCGTCCACTTCGACGTCGCCTACACCTCCCGGCTGACGCGCGCGCAGCACACCCTCGACATCATCATCGAGGTGGCCGGCTTCGACGGGCTCCCGGTCATCCGTGACGAGGCCCTCAACGAGCGCCACTACGGCGACCTCCAGGGGCTCAACAAGGCCGACACCGCCGCCAAGTACGGCGAGGAGCAGGTGCACACCTGGCGCCGGTCGTTCGCCACGCCCCCGCCGAACGGCGAGGCGCTGAAGGACACCGCGGCGCGCACGTTGCCGTTCTTCGACCGCGCCGTCATGGGCGACATCCGGCAGGGCAAGGACGTGCTCGTCGTGGCGCACGGCAACTCGAACCGCTCCATCGTGATGCAGCTGGACGCGCTCGACGAGGACGGCGTGCTCGCCCTCGAGCTCGCCACCGGGATCCCGCTGGTCTACGAGCTCGAGGCCGACGGGACCGTCGTCTCACGCGAGCTCATGACGGACTGAAGGTCGCGGCCGTGGGCTGGCGCGACGTGCTGCCCCGGAGCCGGCGGACCGTCCGTTCGCCCCGCGCCGGGGCCCTGCTGGTGGTCCACGACCTCGGCAAGCGGTACGACGACGTCGTCGCGCTCGCCGGGCTCGAGCTCACCCTGGCGCGCGGCACCTGCGTCGCCCTGCTCGGCCACAACGGCTCGGGCAAGTCGACCGCCGTCCGCTGCATCGGTGGGCAGCTGGCACCGTCGAGCGGCAGCGTCGTCATCGACGGTCGGGACGCGGCGGACGACGACGTGGCCACGCGGGCGACGCGCGCGGTCGTGCCCGACGCCCCCGCCTTCTACCCCGACCTGACCGTGCGCGAGCACGTCGAACTGGTCGCGACGGCACACGGCCTCGGATCCGAGGTCGCCGACACCGTCGCCGCGGTCCTCGACGAGTTCGGGCTCACCTCGCGGGCGGACGCGCTGCCCCAGCAGCTGTCGTCCGGTCTCCGGCAGCGCGCCCAGCTCGCCTGCGGGTTCGTCCGACCCTTCGACCTGCTCCTGTTGGACGAACCGACCCAGTACCTCGACGCCGCCTCGTCGGAGCGTCTCCGCCGCCGCCTGCTGGCCGAGAAGGCCCGGGGCGCCGGGCTGCTCCTGACCACCCACGACCCGGACCTCGTCCGCGGGCTGGCCGACGAGGTGATCGTGCTCGAGGACGGGGTGGTCGCCGCGCGCGGCGACCACGCCAGCGCGCTGGCGAGCGACGCGGCCGCCCGCGCCGGGTTGCGCACCGGGTGAACCAGCCGACCACCACCTCGCGGTCGCCGGACGAGGCCGCGGTCCCCGCGGCCCGCGTCCACCGGTGGTTGGCCGCCCACCGGCGCGTCGCGGAACCGGACGTGCTCTACCGGCTCTACCTCGTCGCGTTGGTCACGGTGCCGCTGACCTACGCCGCCTGGCAGGGGCCCGACCCTGGCACCTCCCCCGACGCGATGCTGCCCGCCGTCGCGAGCTGGGCACCGGTCGGCCTCGCGCTCGCGCTGGTCGCGGCCGCCCGCTACGCCGCGTGGGCGGGCGTCGCCGTCCCCGAGCGGGGCGCGGTCGCGTGGCTCCTCACCGCGCCGATCGAGCGGGCCGACCTGCTCGGTCGTCCCCTCCGGCGCGCCGTGCTCACCTGGACGGGTGCCGGGGCGCTGGCGGCGCACCTGCTCAGCCTGGAACTGGTCGCCCGTACCGGGCGGGCGCCGGCCGAGCTGGCGGTGGCCGCGATCGGGGGCGGGGCCGCATCCGGGGCGGTCGCCGTGAGCATCTGCTGGTGGATCCAGGCCGACCGGCGCACCGCCCGGTGGACGCTCCGTGCGTCGCCGTGGCTGGGCGCCCTCGCCGTCGCGGCCGGGGCCGTCGCCGAGGTGTCGACGGCGGCACGGACCGGGCTGCTGCTGTCCGGTCCCTGGGGCTGGGCGGTCGCGCCCGTCGTCACCGCCGCGGGCCGGCCCGTCCCCGCGGTGGGCGTGGCACGCGTCGCGCTGGCCGTCGTCGCGCTCGCCCTGGTGGCCCGGACGCTGGCCCGGGTGGACGCCGTGCCGACCTCGGAGCTCGCGCGGCGGGCGGACCCGCTGAGCGGTGTCCGGGCCGCGACGTACGCCGGTGACCTGCGCTTCGCCGCCGAGCTGCGCCGGCGCGCCCACCGTGACCTCGTCGGACCGTCCCGCCGCCGCCTGCCCCGCCCGCGCCACCCCCGGCTGGCGATCCCCTGGCTCGGCGCGACCCTCCTGCTGCGCTCGCCGCGCTGGGCGATCTCCGGCGCGATCGCCGGCGTGGTCCTGGCGACCCTGGTGCGTGCCGACGTGGTGGCCCGCACGCCACAGCCGTCGGCCCTCGTCGCGGTCGCCGGCGCCATCGCGTGCGCGATCGTGGTCGGGCAGGCGCTGGACCCGCTGCGGGTCGAGGAGACGACCGGCTTCGCGTGGCGTCACCTGCCACCGAGCCCGCTCGCGTCGACGCTGCTCCACCTCGTCGCGCCGACGGTGGCCGCCGTCACCGGCATCCTCCTCGCACTGGTCACCGCCGTCCTCGCCGGGGCGAGCGCCGCCAGCAGCGCCGCCGCCGCCGCGGGGGCCGTGCTGGCGCTGGTGGTGCTGGTACCGGCGACCGCGGCATCGATCACGGCGCCGCCGCCCGACCCGACCGCGCTGACGGGCGGACCGGGGACGGGGCTCGCGATCGGCCGGCGTGCGCTCGGCTGGCCCCTCGGGCTGCTGGTCGTGGTGCTCCTCGCCGGCGGCTCGGCCGTGGGCATCGACGCCGGCGCCGGCGTGCGGGCGACGCTGCTCGGCAACGCCGTGCCGGCGCTGATCGTCGGCGGTGCGTTCACGGCCGGCCTCGTCCGCCGACTGGCCGCACGGGACGCCGACGGTCAGTAGGTGCCGGCGACGTACTCGGTCAGCTGCTCGGTCTGCGTGGCGAGCTCGTCGATCCGGTGCTTGACCACGTCACCGATCGAGACGATGCCGACGAGCCGGCCGTCGTCGAGCACCGGCAGGTGGCGGAACCGCTGCTCGGTCATGGTGCGCATCAGCTCGTCGATGGTCGCGTCGGGCCGGCAGGTGGTCACCGGCGAGGTCATCACGTCCCCGACGCTCAGCCCGAGGACGTCCGGCTCGACGGCCAGGCGTCGCACGACGTCACGCTCGGACAGGACGCCCACGACGTTGGAGCCGTCGACGACCACCACCGCCCCCACGTTGCGGTCCGCCAGCCGCCGCACGGCCTCGGAGACGCTGGCATCGGACGTGATGGTCAGCACGTCCCCACCCTTGTCCTGCAGCACCCGATCGATCGTCACACCCACGTCGCGCTCCCATCGTTGGTCGTGCTCCCGGAGCCAGGATGGCACCGCGGTAGCCTCGTGGCTACCCCCAGCTCCACGGACAGAGGAAGGTCCCGCGGTGTTCGCACCCGTCACGCCCGGCGAAGGTTGGCCGGTCCTGCACCTGTTCCTCACCGTCGACCACGCCGCGGTGCCCGACCTGCCCCCCGGGGCGGCCAAGGACCTCGCCGACGTGCTGACGCGGTGGCAGGACACCATCCAGCTCCACGCGTTCACGGCCATCGGGCACAAGGCCGACATCATGCTGATGGCGATCGACCCCGACCTGACCCGGCTGCGCGCGCTGCAGACCGACGTCCAGGGCTGCGAGGCGGCCGCCGCGCTCGAGCTGACCTGGTCCTACCTGTCGTTGACCGAGGCCGGCGAGTACGTCACCACCGGGGAGCAGTACCGCGAGGAGATGGCCGAGAAGGGGGTCTCCGGCGACGACCTGGACACCCGGGTGGCCCAGTTCGAGGAGCGGATGGCGACCTACGTCGACCACAAGCTCCACCCGCGCATGCCCGAGTGGGAGCTGGCCTGCTTCTACCCGATGTCGCACCGCCGCGAGTCGCCCGACAACTGGTACTCGCTCGACTTCGACGAGCGCAAGCGACTGATGCACGACCACGGCAGGAGCGGCCGCGCCTACACCGGGCGGGTCCTGCAGCTGGTGTCGGGTTCCACCGGGCTCGACGAGTGGGAGTGGGGCGTGACCCTGTTCGCCCACGACCTGGCCGACCTCAAGGACATCGTCTACACGATGCGCTACGACGAGGCGTCCGCGCGCTACGCGGAGTTCGGTGACTTCGTCATCGGGGTCCGGCGCACCCCCACCGAGCTGGTGGCCGAGGTCGGGCTCGACCGCGCCGGCCGGTGACGACCGGCACCTCCTCCCCCGCCACGGCGTTCGTCCCCGGCGCGACCGAGGCGGCGATCGCCCGCGGCGTCACGCTGCTGCACGACCTCGGTGTCGGCGCCGGCGACCGACTCGTGGTCCAGCTCGGCAACGACCTGACCACCTTCGGCGTCCTCGCAGCGGCGTGCCTCGAGGGCGTGGTCGCCGTCCCGCTGCCCCCGGACCTCCCGGCGACCGAGCTGCGCGACATCGTCACCGATGCCGACCCGATCGCCCTCCTCGCCGACCCGCTGCTCACCCCGGGCGATCCGCGCCCGACGGTCGACGTCCCGGTGCACGCGACCGACGCGGCCAGCATCGCCGCGTTGCGCGGGCGGAGCCCGAGCGCCTCGATGCCCCGCACCCGGCCCATGGCGTACACGTCGGGGACCACCGGCCGCCGCAAGGGGGTCCACGTCGGTGTGCACGACGAGGCGTGGGGACGTGCGCTCGTCGCCGACGAGCACGCGGCCTTCGATCGCCGGCACGGCGACCGCCACCTCGTCGTCTCGCCGCTGTACCACTCGGGACCGTTCCGGTTCGCGCTCGTGACCGCGCTGACCGGCGGCGAGGTCGCGGTGCTGCCACGGTTCGACGCCGCCGGGTGGCGCGACGTGCTGCGCGACCAGCGACCGACCTCGCTGTTCTGCGTGCCCACACACCTGCACCGTCTCCTGGCGGTCCCGGAGCTCACCGCCGACGACGTGGGGTCGTTGGACCTGCTCGCACACGCCGGTGCGCCCTGCCCCGCGCAGCTCAAGCACCGGGTCCTGGACCTGGCGCCGGACGACAGCGTCTGGGAGTTCTACGGCTCGACGGAGGGGCAGTTCACCGTGTGTCCACCGCAGGTGTGGCGCGAGGCGCCGGGGACCGTCGGTCGCGCCCGGGCAGGCACCCGGCTGGAGATCCGCGACGCGCCGGCCGTGCGTGACCACCTCCTGCCCGCACCCGCACGCACGTCCCTGCCACCCGGCCGGATCGGCACGGTCTGGTGCCACGCGCCCGAGCACGCCCGGTTCCGCTACTGGCGCGACCCCGATCGGACCGCCACGGCCTGGGACGGGGACGCGTTCACCGTCGGTGACCTCGGGTCGCTCGACGAGGAGGGACGGCTCACCCTCGCCGGCCGCCCCGGCGACCTGGTGATCTCCGGCGGCGTCAACGTCTACCCCGCACAGGTGGAACGTCACCTGCTCGAGCAGGAGGGCGTCGCGGAGGCGGTCGTCTTCGGGGTGCCGGACGAGGACTGGGGCGAACGTGTCGTCGCCGCCGTCGTGCCGTGGCCCGACGCGGACCTCGACCCGGCGCGGTTGCGTGCGCAGCTGGCGGTCCGGTTGCGGCGGGCCGAGGTCCCCCGGACCATCGCCGTGGTCGACGACCTGCCGCGGACCGCGACCGGCAAGGTGCGTCGCGTCGGCCTCACCGATGCCGTGGACGGTCCGTGGACCGCACCGTGACCCCGACGCGCGACCCACGCCTGGACCAGGTCCTCGAACAGTTGGCCGCGCACGCGCCCGCCGATGCGGTCGAAGCACGATCGCTGGCACGCACCGTGGCGCTGAGCCGCTGGCTGGACCGGCCGTTCGACGAGACCGCCGATGCGACCCACCTGACCGCCTCGGCCATCGTGCTCGACGAGGGTCGCCGGATCGCGTTGCACCGGCACAAACGGCTCGGCATCTGGCTCCAACCGGGCGGCCACGTCGATCCGGGCGAGACCGCCCCCGACGCCGCGGTCCGTGAGACCGCCGAGGAGACCGGGCTGTCCGCCCGTCACCGCGGCGGCACGCCCGAGCTGATCCACGTCGACGTGCACCCGGGGCCGCGGGGCCACCTCCACCTCGATCTGCGCTACCTGTTGGTCGCGGACGGGGACGCGCCGTTGCGACCCGCCGCCGGCGAGTCCCCCGACGTCGCGTGGTTCACCGTGACGGAGGCGCTCGCGGTCGCCGACCACGGTCTGGCGACCGCCGTGCGCGTCGCACGGTCCACCCTCGGCTGACGCGGGCGACGTGCCCGGCCTCGGGTCACGGGCGGTGACCGTCCAAGCAGGTCGCGGGGCCCGTTGCCCGACCGTCGCGGTCCCCGCGCACACCCTTGACCGGAGCCGTCGCACCGTCTCGGGTCGCCCGCGTGCGCGGCGGCGTGGCCACCTACCCGGGTGGCCGCGCGGGGTGGGAGCTCCACGCGCGCGGTGGACCGTGCGAGGGCCGGTCCTGACGACAGAGGGAGATGCCGGTGCGAACCACCGGGACCTTGCATCGGTGGCGCCTGCCATCGTTGCTCCTAGCTACGACGCTCGCCGTCGGCCTGACCAGCGCCCTACCGGGTGCTCAGGCCGACCCGACCGTGGCAGCCGATGACGAGCTGGTCTTCCCGGGGCTGCCCGAGACCAAGCTCGCCATGATCGAGGTGGACAGCTTCACGACGCTGGCCGACCTCGAGGGCTACCACCAGATCGATCTGGAGCACTGGCACGAGGAGACCGAGGAGGGGACGGTCCGCGCCGCCGCCTACGTGGTCGACGAGGAGGTCGAGCTGCTCGAGGACCTCGGTGTCGAGGTCGCGGCGGTGCACGACCTGCCGGACCCCGATGAGGTCGAGGCGCAGTTCCTCGGCGCCATCGACGAGACCGAGATCCAGGACCTCATCTCGCGTCAGCAGGCGGAAGCACGCCAGCTCGAGCTCCGTCAGCAGGCCCTCGGCCGGGTCGGCGCCAGCGCCGCGGCCCAGAGCTCCTCGACCCTGGTCCCGCCACCGGTCGACGAGACCGACCAGGTGCGCGTCCTGCGGGCCGACCGGTTCACCAACTACACCGGTGACTTCCTGTCGGTCGAGGTGCGCTCGCTGTTCAGCGACGTCGCGGGCAACAACAACGCTCGTCCCGACCGCATGGAGATCGAGTACGCCGAGGACGGCGACATCACCGTCCGCACCCTGAACCCGTTCATCGACGCGGGGCAGTACATCTACCACCGGCTGAACCGGCCGGTGATCGTCGAAGGTGGTGCCCCGGAGACGGTGACGATCCGCCTGTTCGAGCGCGAGCGTGACGACGACGGCGCGTTCACCGGCGAGGAGGAGCTGCTCGAGGAGCTGACCGTCGACACCGCGCCGTGGGCGCCGTACGACGAGATCGGTTACCCCGAGGGCTTCCAGTACGGGTTCGTCCCCGGCTACCTCGACTCGGTCGACTCGACCAACGCCATCACGCTGCTGCACCGCCAGTACCCCGAGCTGACCGATCTGGTGAAGCTGCCCGAGCAGACCAACGGCTACCAGCGCAAGGCGATGGCGGTCTACGCCGCGAGCACCGCCGGCACCGCGGCGGCGAGCGTGGTCAACGTCGAGTCGCTGGCGTGGGGCCACGAGGGCGGTAACCAGGTCACCTTCGAGATCGCCGACACGGGAACGCCGGCTCAGGCGCTGGACGTCACGGCGACCACGTCGGGTTCCGGCGGCAACACGCGTTACAACGTGACGGTCACGCCGGCGACCGATGCCAGTGGCGCGGTCACCTCGACCGCGGCCGAGGTGGTCGCGGCGATCAACGGTGATGACGACGCCGACGACTGGGTGCGCGCGTTCACCTACCGCGGCAACGCCGGAGACGGCGTCGTGCCGACGTTGGGCCGGGTGACGCTGTCGGACTTCCTGACCGCGCCGACGCACAAGATCGAGCGGGGCCCCCGCGACGTCTACATGCTGCGCATCGGCAAGCACCGCGACGGCTCGAAGACCGGTGTCTACGCCTACTCGCAGGAGCACGCACGTGAGTGGGTGACCCCGGTGGTCGCCGTCGAGACCGCCAACCGTCTGCTGCGCAACTACGGCCGTGACCCGCTCACGACCGCGCTGGTCGACAACCTCGACATCTTCATCATCCCGAGCGTCAACCGGGACGGGACGGACTTCTCGAGGTACGACAACACCTCGCAGCGGCGCAACATGACCAACCACTGCGACGACCAGTTCTCGGACGCGAACGCCCGCAACGCCTGGGGTGTGGACCTCAACCGCAACTTCGAGCGCTACTCGCTCTTCGACGGTTACACGGGCGCGAGCACGACGTGCACCAACGACACCTTCGCGGGTCCGTCGGAGCTGTCCGAGCCGGAGGCGAAGAACTCGGCGTGGGTGGTCGAGCAGCACCCGAACATCCGGTTCTCGATGAACATCCACACCCACGGTGGCTACTTCATGTGGGCGCCCGGGACGTACATCCGTGAGGGTCGCATCCCTGCGCCCCGACCGGAGCTCGGTATCGAGGAGTACTTCTTCGCCGCGTCGGAGACGATCCTCGGCCGCATCGCCGAGCACCGCGGCACGGTCATCGAGCCGGGACGCACCGGCCCGATCATCGACGTGCTGTACTCGGCGGCGGGCAACTCGGCCGACCAGTTCTTCTACGACGGCCTCGACCGTGGGGCCCCGGTCTTCGGGTGGTCCTTCGAAGCCGGTGCCAACATCTACGACGAGGAACGTGAGGCCTGGTACTCGCCGGGCGGGTTCTTCCCCGTCTTCATGGACGAGGGTTGGCACCAGTCGATGGAGTTCGCCAACGGCATCTACGGGATGCTCGAGGTGGCCTTGGCGTTCGAGGAGGACGATCAGGCACCGACCACGACGCCGAACGTGCGTGGTGACGTCAACTACGACGGCCCTGCCGACGTCTTCTTCGACGCGGACGAGCCGGCGACGATCCACTACACCACGGACGGTACGACGCCGACCACCGCGTCGCCGACCCTGCAGCGCTGGGGTCACGACGAGCTCGTCGGTGGCGGTGCCCGCGACAGTGCCGACCCGATCCGCATCAGCGAGACGACCACGCTCAAGTGGTTCGGCGTCGACGCTGCCGGCAACGAGGAGGACGTGCGCGAGGTCAAGGTCCACATCGGTGAGGACCCGCCGGTCGACCCTGACCCCGATCCGGACCCCGACCCGGATCCCGACCCGGACCCCGATCCGGACCCGGACCCGGACCCCGATCCGGACCCGGACCCCCAGCCCGGTGACGCGTGTGAGGCCGTCGACACCGGCAGCTTCCCCGACGTCCAGGGTGGCGCGCACGGCGACAGCGTCGGGTGCGTGGCGGGTTACGGGATCGCGGAAGGTGCGACCGACGGGAACTACCGGCCCGGCGACACGGTGCGACGTGACCAGATGACCTCGTTCATCGCTCGGTTGCTGCGCGTCGCTGGCGTCGAGCTGGCGAGTTCACCGGCGGACGCGTTCCCCGACGACGACGGTGGGGTGCACGAGCTGGCGACCAACCAGCTCGCGGCCCTCGGCATCGTCCAGGGGCGTGTCGGCGGTGACTTCGGTCCCTCCGACCCGATCTCCCGGGCGCAGATGGCCTCGTTCCTGGTCCGCTCGCTCGAGCTGATCACCGGGGAACGGCTGTCGGCCCCGACCGGGCCGTTCACCGACACGGCGGGCACCCCGCACACCGCGAACATCGACGTGGTCGCCGACCTCGGCATCACCTTCGGCGTCACGCCGACGACGTTCGAGCCCAACAAGGGTGTCCGTCGCGATCAGATGGCCTCCTTCCTCGCCCGCACGCTCGACGTGCTGCTGGTGCGAGGTGTGGAGCTGACCCCGCTGGGCTGAGCCCGGACGCACGCAGGGTGGGGCCCGGACCAGGTGGTCCGGGCCCCACCCCTGTCACCAGACGGCGAGGTGGTCCTCGGCGACGCCGGCCAGCCGGACGTCGACACGCGACGCCGCGGGGTCCACGAGCGTCCCCGACCAGGCCCCGAAGGGCTGGACGTAGCGGGAGACGATCACCCCGAGGTCCTCGTCGGCGCCACGCGCGCCGACCGGGTCGAGCGCCAGCGAGGTCCCGGGTCCGGCGAGCTCCCAGGGTTCGGTCGCCGGGTCGCCCGACGGCCGGAGGCGGGACAGGTCGAGCGCGTGCGGGACCCCGTCCCACCACACCACGTCCTCACCGGCTTCGCGGCCGTTCATGCCGGTCGAGGCGTTGATGCCGACGCGCCGGCCGTCGGCGGCGGTCCCGGCGCCGGCCGCCCACAGCCAGCGGGTGCGTCGGTCCTGGCGTCCCGAGGTCCAGTCGGACCACGCGCCAGCGTCGGCGGTCAACGCCACCTCGGGACCGTTGCCGAGCTCGACCTCGCCGGTGACGGGCGTACCGGCCGCCTTCTGGGTCACGTTCCACCCGTCGTCGGGGGTGCGGGTGGCCAGCACAGCCGGGGTCACCGCACCGCTCGGACGGACGCAGGCACGCAGCCGGCCGGCGGCGGTCGGGACGTCGAGCTCGATCCGACCGGAGGGCGCGACGCGGACGTCGGCACGTCCGGTACGGGCACTGGCACCGCCGCTCGGGACCTCGCCGACCCGGACACCGCGCGCGAGCGGACGCTTGACCTCCCAGGTGCCGCACACCCCACCCACCCGGGCGAAGGCGAACGCCACCCCGACGGCGCCGAGGTGCACCACGGCCGCACCGACGACGGTGTCGCCGTCACCCGCCGCGACGTAGCACCAGCGGCGCACGCGGCCCCGCCGCGGCGCGGAGCGCACGGGGTCGCGCGTCACCTCCCCGGCCACCAGGCCGCGGGCCAGGCTGGGGCCGCCCTCCGGCAACGGGGTGGGCGGGACCATCAGAACAAGCGCAACGCGGCGTCGTCCTCGCCGCGTAGCCGGCCGAGGTCGACCTCGACGCACCCGATCCCCCGGGACGCGGCCAGCACGCGGGCCTGCGGCTTGATGACGGTGGCCGCGAACACACCCCGGACCGGTGCGAGCAGCGGGTCGCGCTGCATGCGTTCGAGGTAGCGGGTGAGCTGTTCGACCCCGTCGATCTCGCCGATGCGCTTGATCTCCACCGCGACCGCGCCACCGTCGGCGTCGCGGCAGAGCAGGTCCACCGGTCCGAGGTCGGTGCGGAACTCGCGCTGGACGCACGTCAGGCCGTCCTCGAGGTGATCCGGATGATCGGCGAGCAGCGCCTGCAGCTCCTTCTCCACCCCGTCCAGGGTCAGGCCCCGCTCGGTGTCCAGGGCGACCGAGGTGTCGGAGAGCACCTCCTCGAACTCGATCGTGAGCGTCTCACCCTTGGGGTTGGTGACCACCCAGCGGTCCTCGTGCTCGGTGAGCGTGTTCGGCGCGTTCATCCAGTTGATCGGCTTGTACGCGCCCACGTCGGCGTGGATGGCGACGCACCCGTCCGCCTTGACCATCACCAGGCGCACGCCGGAGGTGAGCGTCGACGACAGTCGCCCCGCGTAGGTCGCCGAACAGCGCGCCACCACCAACCGCACCGGGAACCTCCGTCGCCACGCCCGCTCGGGCGGGACGCTACCAGCGTCGGGTGGCCGCCCCGCCGTCGGCGACCGGGGGACGCCGTCGGGCGGTTCCCGGGCTCACGCTACGCTCGCGGGTCGACCCCCGGCTGCCGTGCGGGTCACCACTCCCCCCACTCGCGAGGCTCCCCGTGGCGCTGCAGGTCGGTCTGGTCGGGCTGCCGAACGTCGGCAAGTCGACCCTGTTCAACGCGGTCTCCCAGGCGGGCGCCGAGGCGGCGAACTTCCCCTTCTGCACCATCGATCCGAACGTCGGCGTCGTGGGTGTGCCCGACGAACGCCTGACCCGGCTGGCCGACCTCGCCGGTTCGAAGAAGGTCGTCCCCACCGCCATCGAGTTCGTCGACATCGCCGGGCTCGTCGCCGGCGCGTCCAAGGGTGAAGGGCTCGGCAACCAGTTCCTCGCCCACATCCGCGAGGTCGACGCGATCTGCAACGTGGTGCGGTGCTTCGAGGACGACGACATCGTCCACGTCAGCGGCTCGGTCGACCCGGCGCGCGACGTCGAGGTCATCACGACCGAGCTCGTGCTCGCCGACCTCGCCACCGTCGAGAAGCGTCTCGATCGCGCCAACCGCACGGCCCGGACCGGCGACAAGGACGCGATCCGCGAGCGCGACGTGATCGAGGCGCTGCGCGACCACCTCGGCGAGGGGTACGTCGCCCGGACCTTCACCGGCGAGCTGCCGCCGACCGTGGCCCGCGAGCTGTCGCTGCTGACCGCCAAGCCGGTGCTGTACGCCGCCAACGTCGCCGAGGACGAGCTCGGTCAGGGGGGCGAGGCCGCCGGCAACCCCCACGTCGAGGTCGTCCGCCGCCTCGCCGCGGAGGAAGGCGCCGAGGTGGTGGTCATCTCCGCGCAGGTCGAGGCCGAGCTCGCCGAGCTCGACGGCGACGAGCGCGCCGAGTTCCTCGCCTCGCTGGGGCTGGAACGCTCGGGCCTCGAGCGGCTCATCGACCGCGCGTACCGCCTGCTCGGGCTGCTGACCTACTTCACCGCGGGTCCGCAGGAAGCGCGGGCCTGGACCGTGCCGAGCGGGTCCACCGCCCCGCGTGCCGCGCGCGAGATCCACACCGACTTCGAACGCGGTTTCATCAAGGCCGAGGTCATCGCCTACGACGACTACGACCGCCTCGGCAGCGAGGCGGCGGCCCGGGACGCCGGTCGCTTGCGCATCGAGGGCAAGGAGTACATCGTCGCGGACGGTGACGTCATCCACTTCCGCTTCAACGTCTAGACCCACGCGGGGGCTGCGCCCCCGCGATCCCCCCTACTGCAAGGACTTCGATGGCACGTACCGAGCCCATCACCCGCCTCGAGGTCGCCGCGTGCCCCACGCACCGGATGGACGTCAAGCACTACGCCGGGCACGAGGTCGGCTGCGACTGCCTCTCCGACGAGCGTCGCCAGGCGCTCACGACCCGTCTCGCCGACGCGCGTGCGGAGGGCAACCCCCTCGCGGAGATGGCCGAGTGACCTCTCGGCCGCCCACGGCCCCGCCCGGGTAGGGCACCCTCGAGCGCGACGAGCAGGAGACGGTGGTGGCCGACGAGCGACGGCAGGGCGATCGCGGGCGCAGCTCCCTCGGGGGCCGCGTCCGCCGCGGCGCCCGCCTCGCACGCGCGGGCGCGAAGAGCGCGGCGGGGATGACCGCGTCGCGGGCCCGCGGCCTCGCCGGCGGTGACCCACGTGAAGCCGAGCTGCACGCGCGCCTCGCCAGCGACCTCGCCGAGGTCCTCGGGGACATGAAGGGCGCGGCGATGAAGCTCGGTCAGTTGATGAGCTTCGTCGACCTCGACCTGCCGCCCGAGGTCCAGTCCGCGTACCACGACGCGCTCGCCACCCTGCGCGACCAGGCGCCAGCGTTCGATCCCGGCGCCATCGACGAGGTGCTGCACGAGGCCTACGGGGAGGGACCCGAGCACGTCTTCGCCTCGTTCGACCCGACGCCGCTCGCCGCCGCGTCGATCGGGCAGGTGCACGCCGCCAAGCTCCACGACGGACGCGACGTCGTGGTCAAGGTCCAGTACCCGGGCGTCGCCGACGCGGTGCGCGCTGACCTGCGCAACGCCGAGTCGTTCGCGCCGTTGGCGCGGCTGATCTCACCCAACCAGGAGGTCGGTCCGCTCCTCGACGAGCTCCGTGAGCGGGTCTTCGACGAGCTCGACTACGCCCGCGAGGCCCAGTACCAGCGCGCGTTCGCCACGCGTTACGACGGGCACCCGTTCATCCACGTGCCCGACATCGTCGGTGACCTGTGCCGCGAGCAGGTGCTGGTCTCCGAGCGGATCCACGGCACGACCTTCGACCGGTTCGTCGCGGAGGGTTCGGACGCCGACAAGCGCCGCGTCGGTGAGATCATCTTCCGCTACGCGTTCGGCTCGATCGGTCGGTTCCGGCTGTTCAACGGCGATCCGCACCCGGGCAACTACCTCATCGAGGACGGCCCGGACGGGCCGACCGTCGCCTTCCTCGACTACGGCTCGGTGAAGCTGTTCACGCGGGAGCGTTACGCCTCCATGCGCCGTATCGAGGCCGCGATGAGCCTCGGCGACCAGGACGCGGCGATCGAGGCCCTGCGCGAGGCCGGCTTCCTGCCGCGCAGCGCCCAGGTGGACGAGGCCGCCGTCTACGCCTGGTTCCGGCTCTACACCCGGCCGGTGATCGCCGACCAACCCTTCACCTTCACCCCCGAGTTCGCGGCCGAGGTGATCCGCACCTCCGCCGACCCGCGCAGTCCCCTGGCCGACGTGCTGCGTCGCCTCAACCTGCCCTCGGACTACCTGCTGCTCAACCGGATCCAGTTCGGGTTGAACTCGGTGCTCGCCCGGCTCGGCGCCACCGGGGACTGGCGCGCCATCCGTGACGAGTACCTCGACGGTGACCACCCGCCGGCCAGCGAGCTCGGCGAGCAGGACGCACGCTGGTGGCGCGAGCGTGAACCACGCCCCGACCCGCCGGCCTGAGTCGGTCCGCGCGGTCCGGTCCGTTCCGGGTGCCTGACGTGCGACGGCCCCGGTCCGCTCGGACCGGGGCCGTCAGCTACCTCGGGTGGATCAGCGCTTGGCGCCCGCGTAGATGTCCTCGATGACGTCGCCGTACTTCTCCCCGACGACGTGACGCTTGACCGACATCTTCTGGCTCAGCTCGACGCCGACCTCGAAGTCCTCGGGCAGGATGCGGAAGGTGCGGATCGACTCCGCCTTCGAGACGGCCTTGTTGGCGTCGTCGATGGCGTCCTGGATCTGAGCCCTGAGGTCCTCGTCGTCGACGAGGTCGGCGATGGACCTGCCGGCCTTGCCGTTGGCCTCCGCCCAGGCGGGGAACGCCTCGGGATCGATGGTCACCAGCGCCGCGATGAACGGCTTGTCGTCGCCGACGACCATGACCTGGCTGATCAGCGGGTGCGCCCGGGCACGGTCCTCGAGCACGGCCGGGGCGACGTTCTTGCCGCCGGCGGTGACGATCAGCTCCTTCTTGCGCCCGGTGATGCGCAGGAACCCCTCGCCGTCGAGCGCGCCGATGTCACCGGTGTGCAGCCAACCGTCCTCGGTGACGGTCTCGCGGGTCGCCTCGTCGTTCTTGAAGTAGCCCTGGAAGACGTGGCCGCCCTTGAGCAGGATCTCGCCGTCGTCGGCGATGCGCACCGAAGCACCCGGTACGGGCTTGCCCACCGAACCGATCCGGAACGCGTCCGGTCGGTTCAGCGTGGCGCCGGCGGTGTTCTCGGTCATCCCGTAGCCCTCGAGGATGAGGATGCCCACGCCGTTGAAGAAGTGCCCGAGGCGCTCCCCGAGCGCGGCCCCGCCCGAGACCGCGTAGCGGACGTTGCCGCCCACGGCCGCACGGAGCTTGGAGTACACGAGCTTGTCGAAGACGGTGTGCAGGACCTTGGTGCCGAGCGAGACCTTGCCGGCGGTCGACTGGCGCGAGAAGTCCTCGGCGACCTGGGCGGCCTTGTCGAAGATCTTGCCCTTGCCCTCGGCGTGCGCCTTCTGCTGCGCCCCGTTGAAGACCTTCTCGAACACGCGCGGCACCGCGAGCAGGAAGGTCGGCTTGAACATCCCGAGCTCCTCCATGAGGTTCGGGATGCCCGTCGAGTAGCCGAGGGTGACACCAGCCCGGATCGCGGAGGTCTGGATGATGCGGGCGAAGATGTGGGCGAGGGGCAGGAACAGCAGGGTCTTCTCGCCCTCCTTGAAGAACGCCTTGGCACCCGCCTCGACCTGGGTGGTCTCCCACACGAAGTTGCCGTGGGTGATCACGCACCCCTTGGGGCGACCGGTCGTCCCGGAGGTGTAGACGATCGTGGCGAGGTCGGAGCCCACCACGGCGTCCGCGGTCTTGCGCGCGTCCTCGTCGGTGATCTCGGCGCCGGCCTGCTTGAGCTGCTCGACCGCACCTTCCTCGATCACGAAGGCGTGCTCGCACCCGGGCAGGTCGGCGGCGACGGTCTCGTAGATCCCCTTGAGCTCGGGGGTCTCGATGACGATGGCCTTGGCCTCCGAGTCGGAGACGATCCACTCGACCTGCTCGGCCGACGAGGTCTCGTAGATCGGCACCGTGACCGCGCCCGCGGTCCAGATGGCCATGTCGAAGACGGTCCACTCGATGCGGGTCGCCGAGTAGATGCAGACCTTGTCGCCGGGCTGGATGCCCTTGGCGATCAGGCCCTTGGCGACCGCGAGGATCTCGTCGGCGAACTGGCGGTTGGACCACTCCACGAAGCGGTCACCGACCCGGTGCGCGACGGCCGGTGCGTCCGGCTTGCGCTCGGCAGCGGCGAACACGGCGCGGGTCATGTTGTCGGACGGGTCGATCGCGACCTCACCCGGGCTGGTGTACTCCTGCACGACGTTCTCCCGTCGGAAAGCTAAGGGTGCTTCGGACACTGCGGTCGACCGCCCTCGCGGACGTCGCCCCTCTCCCCGTCGAGGGTAGCAACCGGTCACCTGTGGATAACGCCCTCGGGGCCCCGTTCGCCGCCGCTACGACCTCGTTCTGCCCGACTTCGACGTCGACGTCGAGCCTGGACGCGTCGCCGTCCACCGCGGGGTCGGTGCCACCCCTAGCCTGTGCTCCCCGGACGGTCCTGGAGGCTCGGGTGGCGGAGCGAGGAGTGCTGGTCGAGCGCGAGGGTCCCGTGCTGGTGGTCACCATCGACCGTCCCGAGGTGCGCAACGCCGTGGACGGGCCCACGGCGGCTCGACTCGAGGGCGCGTTCGACGCGCTCGACCGGGACGATGGCGTCGCGGCGGCCGTGCTGACCGGCGCCGGCGGGACCTTCTGCGCCGGTGCGGACCTGCACGCGTTGACCGACGAGGGCCGCCGGAACCGGCTCTCGGCCACCCTGGACGGTCCGATGGGTCCGACGCGCCGCCGCACGCGCAAGCCCGTCATCGCCGCGGTCGAGGGCCACGCCGTCGCGGGCGGCCTCGAACTCGCGCTCTGGTGCGACCTGCGTGTCGTCGCAGCGGACGCCACCTTCGGGGTCTTCTGTCGCCGGTGGGGGGTGCCCCTCATCGACGGGGGCACGGTCCGTCTGCCGCGGCTGGTGGGCCTCGGGGTCGCGCTCGACCTGATCCTCACCGGCCGGCCGGTCGACGCGGACGAGGCCCTGCGGATCGGCCTCGCGACGCGCGTGGTGGCGCCCGGGTCGGCGCGCGACGAGGCGGTCGCGCTGGCGACGACGCTGGCCGCCTTCCCCCAGGAGACGATGCTGGCGGACCTCGACGCGGCCCGCCGGGCGTTCGACGCGCCGCTCGAGGAGGCGTTGCTCGCCGAGCACCGGTCGGGGACCGCGGCGATCGCGGCCGGGGGGCTCGACGACGGGGTGGCGCGGTTCCAGGCCGGGGCGGGTCGGGGTGGTCGCTTCGACCACCCCGACACCGACCACTAGCTCACTCGGCGAGCGCGTCCGCGTCGCAGGTGGGCACGACCAGCACCGGGTTGCAGCGAGCCGGCCCGCCGCCGGGCAGGACGACCTGGTAGTCGCTGCCCTCGAACGGGCTCGGGTCGGCGTAGTCGGTGCTCACCAGCTGTGCCCCCGACCGCAGCGCGGCGTCGCGGCGCTCGGTCGAGCCCGACCGCGCCTCGTAGGTCGGCGTGTCGGACCGGGTGCGCACGAGGTAGCCCGCCCGCACGGCGTCCGCGATCGCCGCCTCCTGGCTGAGCGGATCGGGCAGCTGCAGGAAGGCCGCATCCGGGGACCCGGGCTCGGAGGTGGTGAACATCACCCGGCCCTGCAGGCTCGGGCGGTCGGCGCGGTAGCGCTCGCGCACCTCCCCCCGGTTCTCGAAGGTGAACAGGACCCGCCCGCGGGCGTCGTCGAGCGCGGGCCAACCGCCGGCGAGCACCGCGTCCTCGAGGGTGGCGTGCTCCGCGCGGACCTGGTCGGGCGTGATCACCCGGTCCGCCGGGAACACCGACAGGATGTCCGCGTCGAGCGCATCGAGCACCTCCGCCGTGAAGGGCAACGGCTCGGTGAACTCCAGCGTCTGTCCCATGAAGTCGACCGGCGGCAGGGACGCGTCCTTGGCTTCGATGTGGATCACGACGGGCAGGTGGGTCGGGTTGGCGTCCGACCACGACCTGACCTGCTCGAGGCACGCGAGCAGCGTCAGGCACGAGCTGGCGAAGTCGACGTCCTGGGCGTGCAGCACCTTGAACCCCGGCTCCTCCATGACGGCACGCACCGGCGGTGGGAGCTGCTGGCCGACGAAGGTCAGACCGAGCGGCTGCGCGTAGCGGCCGCCCTCGGGGTCGGCGAAGACGTCGAGCTCGAGCTGGCGCACGCCCTGGCGTTCGAGCTGTTCGGGGATCGGGACGTGCCCGTAGTCGATCTCGCTGGCCTGGACCTCGTCGAAGGTGCGGATCAGGTCGATCACGGGTGACGGCTGCTTGTAGGAGTTGTGGCTGCCGAGCACCTGGATCTGGTCGAGCCGCACCGGCGCGTCGGGTCCCGGGTCGACCGGTCCGTCGAGCGGCGCGAGACGACCCGCGTCGACGAGCGCCGCACCGGCCCGGACCAGGAGGCTGGCCACCTGGTCACGACGCAGCGCATCCGCGGGCCGGAAGGTGGTGGGCGTCACACCGGCCACGATGCCCGCCGCGTGCAGCGCGCCGACCGCTCCGCCGTGCGGCTGCGCGGGGACGTCGGTGAACGGCGAGGTCGCGGCCGGCAACTCGAGGCCACCAGCCACGCGCAGGGTCCGTTCGAGCGCCGAGGCGAACTGCGCCCGTGTGACCTCCTCGGCCGGGCGGAAGCTGCCGTCCTCGAAGCCCCGGAAGACCCCGAGGCCGCCGAGCAACCCGACGGACGAGACGAGGTCGGTCGGGTCGGTGACGTCCGAGAAGCGCTGGAACTCCGCCGTGGGCGCGGGTTCGAGCTGTCCGACCAAGCGGGCCAGGAACCGTGCCGCCGCGGCACGGGTCACCGGTGCGCCCGGCGCGAAGGTCGTCGGGGTGCGCCCCACCGTCCAGCCGCGAGCCTCGGCACAGGCGATCGCGGGCGCGTGGATCAGTCCCGTGGCGACGTCGGCGAACCCGTTCGGCCCCCGCGCGATCGCCGCGCCACAGACCACCTCGGCCGGCGTCGCCGGCTCCTGCGCGGCCGCTCCGGCGACCGTCAGCGGGAGCACGAGCCCGGCACTGACCACCGCCGCGGCGACGCGCCGTACGCGCCCCCGCCTGCCGCCGGCTCCCGTCCCACGCCCTGGTGCGCTGCCTCGTACCACGTCAGCTCCCGCTGTCCGGCCCGGCGTCACCGCCCGGCCCACCCGGCCACGAGCGGCGCGCGGCGCGCACCGCCCCCCCGTGACTCGCCTCGTATCCTACGCCGCCCACCGCCACGAACCCCGCGAACCGACGATCCGAGGCCGCTGTGACGACCGCCGAGAACCTGACCCGGGACGAGGCCGCGGCCCGTGCCGCGCTCCTCTCGGTGGACGGTTACACGGTCCACCTCGACCTCACCCGCGGCGCGGAACGGTTCGCCAGCAGCAGCGAGGTCCGTTTCACCGTGCGGGGCGCGGGTGGCGACAGCTTCCTCGACCTCACCGCCGAGCAGGTCCACGAGCTCACCCTGGACGGCGACCCGCTCCCCCACGACCTCGTGGAGGCGACCCGGGTCCGTCTGCCGGCCCTCGAGCCGGGCGCGCACGTCCTGCGGGTGGTCGCCGATCACGCCTACACCCACGAAGGTCGCGGCCTGCACCGCTTCGTCGACCCCGCGGACGACCTGGTCTACCTGCACAGCCAGTTCGAGCCGTTCGACGCCCACCTCGTCTACGGCTGCTTCGACCAGCCCGACCTGAAGGCGACCTTCGCGTTCAGCGTGGACGCACCCGAAGGGTGGGTGGTGGTCTCCAACGGGACCGTCACCGAACGTCCCGCGGAGGGCGCCGCCGGGACGTGGCGGTTCACCACCACCGAACCGATCAGCACCTACATCACCGCCGTCGTGGCGGGGGCCTACGCCAGCTTCCACGACGAGCACACCGGGCCGGGAGCCGGCCCCGACGGGCACCTCCCGCTGGGCCTCTACGTCCGTCGCTCGCTGGCGGAGCACCTCGACACCGAGGAGATCCTGACCGTCACCAAGCAGGGCCTCGACTGGTACGCCGAGGTCTTCGACGTCCCGTACCCGTTCGCCGGCTCCTACGACCAGCTGTTCGTCCCCGAGTTCTCCGCCGGCGCCATGGAGAACCCCGGGTGCATCACCTTCTCGGAGGCGTACGTCTTCCGCAGCAAGGTCACCGACGCCATCCGTGAGCGTCGCGCGGAGACCATCCTCCACGAGATGGCCCACATGTGGTTCGGGGACCTGGTCACCATGCGCTGGTGGGACGACCTGTGGCTCAACGAGTCCTTCGCCACGTTCATGTCGGTCCTGTGCCAGGTGGAGGCGACGCGGTGGGACGGCGCCTGGACCACGTTCCTGGACGCCGAGAAGGCCTGGGCCAAGCAGCAGGACCAGCTGCCCTCGACCCACCCGGTCGCGGACGAGATGCCGGACGTCGAGTCCGTGCACCAGAACTTCGACGGCATCACCTACGCCAAGGGCGCCTCGGTCCTGCGTCAGCTGGTCGCGTGGGTGGGGCAGGACGAGTTCCTGGCCGGGTGCCGCGACTACTTCGCCCGTCACGCCTGGGGCAACACCACCCTCAGCGACTTCCTGGCGGCGCTCGAGCGGGCGTCGGGTCGTGACCTCGGCGGCTGGCGCGATGCCTGGCTGCTGACCACGGGCGTCAACCGGCTCACGGTGGACCTCGACGTCGACGACGACGGCCGGTACCGCACCGTCACGGTGACCCAGAGCGCGCCCGCCCCGAACTGGGCGGGGCTGCCCGGGACGCCGGCGCACCGGCCGGTGCTGCGACCGCACCGGGTCGCGGTGGGGCTCTACCGCGAACGCGAGGACGGCCGTCTCGTCCGCGACGAGCGGGTCGAGTTCGACGTCACCGGCGAACGCACCGAGGTCCCTGAGCTGGTCGGGCTGCCGGCCGCGTCGGTGGTGCTGCCCAACGACGACGACCTCTCCTACGCCAAGCTCACGCTGGACCCTGCGACCACCGACGTGGTGACGGCACGGTTGTCCGCCCTGGTCGATCCGCTCGCTCGGGCACAGGTCTGGTCGGCGACGTGGGACATGGTCCGTGACGCCGAACTGCCCGCGTCGACCTTCGTCGCGCTGGTGCGCGACAACGTCGCGTCGGAGACCGAGATCGGTGTCCTCCAGCGGCTGCTGCTGCGCGCGAGCTCTGCCGCCGAGCGGTACGCGGACCCCGCGGCCCGAGCCGACCTGCTCGCCACCCTCGCCGGCGCGGCGCGGACCCGTGCGGAGTCCGCCGCCCCCGGCAGCGACCACCAGCTCGCCTGGGTCCGCCACTGGGCGTCGACGGCCAAGGCGCACCCCGTGCAGCGCGACGACCTCCAGCGGTTGCTCGACGGCAGCTGGCAGCTGCCCGGCCTCACCGTCGACACCGACCTCCGCTGGCACCTGGTCACCGCGCTCGCGCAGGCGGGGCGCGCCACCGACGCGCTGATCGACGCCGAGCTCGACCGGGACCGCACCGACCTCGGCGAACGACAGGCGCTGACGGCGCGTGCGGCCCGGCCCGATGCGGCGGCCAAGGACGCGGCGTGGCGTGCCCTGACCGAGGACACCTCGCTGTCGCACACCCGCTCGCGCCAACTGTGGAGCGGGTTCGCGCAGCTCGACCAGGAGCCGGTGCTCGCGCCGTACGCGGAGCGCTACCTCGCGGTGCTGGACGCGGTGTGGGCCGAACGGTCGCTCGACTGGGCCATCGAGTTCTCCACGCACACCTTCCCGCACTACGCCCCGTCGCAGGAGCTGCTGGCACGCGTCGACGAGCGACTCGCCGGAGAGCTGCCCCGGCCGTTACGGCGCGTGCTGCTCGAACAGCGCGACACCCTCGTACGCACGCTGGCGGCCCGGACGCTCGATCGGGCGTCGTGACCGTCACCCACCACGGACGGCGGTAGGTTCCCCGGCCGTCCCTACGACCCGGAGACCCCGTGGGCGAGCACACCGGCAGGTCGGATGTCGATCCCGTGCACGCGCTCGGGCACGTCCTCGATGCCAGCGCCGCTCCCGGCGTCGGCGGACGGCCCACCTCCCCGGCGCCGACCCGGCACCTGGCGGTCATCACCTGCATGGACGCGCGCATCGACGCGCTCACCGACCTCGGGCTCGACCACGGCGACGCGCACATCATCCGCGTCGCGGGTGCACGCATCGGTGAGGACGTGCTGCGCTCCCTGCACCTGTCCACCGCCATGCTCGGCACGCGCGGCTGCCTCGTGCTCGGTCACACCGACTGCGGGCTGCACGATCGCGACGGTTCGCTGCCCGAGCGACTGCGGACGCTGGACCCGATGCGGGACGACTGGGGCTGGTTCCGGGACGTCACCGACGCCGTCCGACACGACGTCGAACGGCTCCTCGCGTGGCCGGGTCGGCCGGCGCCGTGGGCCGTGGCCGGCGGCGTGCTCGACGTGGCGGACGGTTCGGTCGCGCTCGTGGTCCCGCCGACCGCGGCGTGACCGACCCGTACGGCCGCGACGTCCTCGCGGACCCGGGGCGTCACCGACGCACCATCCCCGAGGTGACCGCCACCGACGGTCTGCTCGTCGAGGTGGTCACCGACGGCTTCGTCGGTGCGGTCGTCGGGTGCGGCAGCGACCGCGTCACCCTGCGCGACCGGCGCGGACGCGAACGCCGTTTCGGCCTCCATCCGGGGGCGTTCCTCGTCGCGGACCGCCCCGTCACGCTGGTCCCGCCCGCCGCCGTCGCGCCCGCTCCGCGGCCGACCGCGATCACCAACTCCGGGTCGCTGGCCGTCCCCGCGGCTCCCGCCCGGGTCGCCCGCGCCAGCCGCATCCTGGTCGAGGGGGTCCACGACGCCGCGCTGGTCGAGCAGGTCTGGGGCGCCGACCTGCGCCTCGAGGGCGTGGTGGTCGAGGTCCTGCACGGCATCGACGACCTCGTCGACGTCGTCACCTCCTTCGCGCCGGCGCCCCACCGCCGCATCGGGATCCTCGTCGACCACCTCGTGCCGGGCAGCAAGGAGGCCCGAGCCGCGGCGCAGGTGGCCGGCCCCGACGTGCTGGTGACCGGCCACCCGTTCGTCGACATCTGGGCCGCGGTCGACCCGGCGGTGGTCGGCATCGACGCCTGGCCGGACGTCCCGCGGGGCGAGGACTGGAAGACGGGGACCGCGCGGCGGCTCGGCTACGGCGATCCCCGCGACCTGTGGCGTCGCATCGCCCGGTCGGTCACGACCTGGCGCGACCTCGACCGGGCGCTGATCGGCGCCGTCGAGCGGCTGATCGATCACGTCACCGCCGAGGGGACCCGGTGACCTCGTCCTCGTCGTCGAGCTGGTCGGCCGCCTCGAAACCGGCCAGCAGCAGCGCGTTCGCCACGAACAGGTAGACGCCGAGCATCACCACGAGGCCGACCGTCTCGCCGCCGAAACGCTCCTCCACCTGCCCGAGCCGGAGGTAGACCACGAACCCGATCGAGAACAGGGTCGTGATGGTGGCCGTGAGCGCGGCACCGCGGATGGTGTGACGCCACGACAGGTCGTCGGGTGTGAACGCGTGGTAGAGCGCGGCGATCACCGCGGTCAGCGTCACCACGCCGCCCCCCACGGCCAGTGCCCAACCGAGGACCGCTCCGGCGACCCCGTCGCTGCCGAGCGCGGTCAGGACGGTCATCAGGGGCAGGCCGGCCAGGCTCAGCACGGGGAGCGCGAGGATGAGCCCGATCCCGGTCGCACGTCCACGGAGGGCAGGCGCGGCCTCCTCGCTCGTGGGCCGTTGCAGCGCCCGCCGCAGGCCGCCGCCGTACGCGGTCGCCGGCCACAGCGTGAAGACGATCGCCGCCCACGACATCGTGTCGCTGTTCTCGAGCAGCTGCTCGAGCAGGCGGCCGACCCCGGCGGGACCCTCGTCGTCGAGTCGTTCGACCACCTGGCGGAGCTGGTCCTCGCCCGCGACGGCCGACACGATGGTGAAGGTGAGGGTGAGCAGCGGCAGCGCGGACACCAGGCCGTAGAAGGCGAGGCTGCTGGCCTCGAGCAGCAGGTCGCGTTCGACGATCCGGTCGAGCAGGTCGCGCGCACGCGCGGGCAGCTTGGCGGCCGCCCCGCGCCAGAGCGCGCGCGCCCACCCCTGCTCGTCGGTCACCGGTCCTCCTCGCTCGGCGTCATCCCGGCCCAGGTCGTGGACGCATCCTGACCCGCCAGCAGATCACGCCGACGGCGGTCACCGTCCCGTCGTTCGATGTCGAGCCCGTCGCGCACCGCTGGACCAGCGGCCTCGCAGACCGCCGTGATCTCCTCACCGATGAGTTCGTCGCGCTCGAGCAGCGCGTCACGCAACGCCTCGAGGATGTGCACGTTGGCGGTGATCAGCGCCCGTGCCCGCGCCTTGCTGACGGCCAGGATGCGGTCCACCTCCGGTCGTGTGTGCGGATCGGCGAGGGTGCGTCCCACGAGGTCGCTGCCACCGAAGGGGCCCTGCTGGTAGGCCGCGAGCGACACCAGGGACCCACCGAGCCCGGCGGCACCGACCAGCTCGCACGCCACCTTGGTGGCCGACATCAGGTCCCCGGACGGGCCGGTGGACGACTCGCCGAACGCGAGCTCCTCGGCGACCATGCCGCCCATCGCGATGTCGATCAGCGCGTGGAGCTCGGAGCTCGAGCGGGTGTAGACCTCCTCGAGGTCACCGTGGGCGAGCAGCCCCAAGGACCCGGACCGCTTGACGATGGACAGCACCTCGAGGCGACGACGCTCGGTCAGGTAGGCCACGGTCGCGTGCCCCGCCTCGTGCGTCGCCACGACCCGCCGTTCGTCGGGCGTGTACTCGACCGGGTTCTTGAGGCCGACCTCCTCGGTGAGGCGGGCGGTCTGCACGTCGGCGAAGCTGAGCGCGTCACGACCGTCACGCAACGCGTGCAGCAGCGACTCGTCGAGGAGGTGCTCGATCATGACGGGGGTGTAACCGAAGGTCTGCGCCGCCAGGGTGTCGCGCACCTCCTCGCGGTCGAGCTCCGCCGCGTGGGACTTGCGCTCGAGGAGGTGGTCGAGCAGCTCCCGGCGGGCGGCCTTCGCCGGCACCTCGAAGGTGAGCCGGCGGTCGAACCTGCCCGGACGCAGCAACGCCGGGTCCAGGCGGTCGGCGCGGTTGGTGGCCGCGATGAGCAGGAGGTTGTGGTAGGCGGCGGGCGCCCGCTGCAGCTGACGGTGCGGTGGGAGGTAGCCGTTGATGCGGTCGGTGACGGCGTTGCGGATCCGTTCGCGCAGGGGCGGCTCGTCGAACGACTGCATCTGGATCAGCAGCTCGTTGACGATGCCCCCCGTGCCCTCCGACACCATGGACTCGACGCGCGTCGCGGTCGGCGCGGTGAGCGACCCGTGCCGGGCACCCGTCGCCGCGGCGAGGTCGGCGTGACAGGGCGACCCGGCGTGACCGAGGATCCCGGATCCGGAGCCGGGCCCGGCCGGGACGGCCGCATCCATCCCCCCGCGGGTGAGGGCGATCGCGTCGATCTCCTCGATGAACCCGATGGCACCGCCCTCCTTGCGGGCGGCCTTGCGGAGCGCCTTGAAGTAGGCCCGGATCTTGCGTGCGGTCGCGCCGTACCACATCGACTGGAAGCTGGTGGCCGACACGAACAGGAACGGGACACCCGCTTCGCGCGCCAGCGCCTTGGCCAGGTAGGTCTTGCCGGTGCCGGGAGGTCCCTCGAACAGCAGCCCACGGCGTGGCGACCCACCGAGCTGGTCCCGGAAGCGTGCGTAGCCGAGGAAGGTGTTGAGGGTGCGCACCACCTCCTCGACGATGGGTTCGATGCCCTTGACGTCCTCGAGGCGTACGTCGATCTGTTCGGGTCGGTACAGCACGTGGGGCGAGCGACCGGCGACCAACGGGATGGCCGCCATCGAGCCGATGGCCAGCACGAGCACGATCGGCACGAGGTAGAGGATCGGGTCCTCGGGCATCGACGGCAGCGCGAAGACGTTGAACGGCCGCCCGTCGAGGAGGCGGTACCACAGGAAGCCGGCCGGCACGGCCAGGACGATCGCGAGGGAGCGCAACCGGCGTCGCCGCGCGCGTTCCCGGGCGTGGCCGACGTCGGCGCCGGACGCGCCGACGAACCCGCCGCCGAGCATCGCTGCGACCGACCGCTCCTGCTCCACGTCGTCCACCTTCCCTCGGGCCGTGCGTCGCGGGACGGTCGGCCGGCGTCACCCCGGCCCAGTGTGCACGCTCAGCGGTCCATCCACCACGTAGCGTTCGTACGCGACGCTGGGCGCGCGGACCTACGGCTCGCGGCGGGCGGCCACGACCGCGACGGTGATGCTGGCGAGCAGACCGCCGAACAGGACGGTCGCGGCGACGATCATCATGATGGTGGCGGCACCGCTCACGGGGCGTGCTCCGGCTCGGGGACGGGCAGGGTGGTCGACCGGCGCCAGCCGGGCAGCGTCAGCACGAGGCCGATGGCGAGGGCCAGCGCGGCGGCGCCCCAGCCGAGACCGATGACGAAGGCGACCGGGTAGGTGCCGTCGGCGGTGCTGTACGGGGAGGCGATCTCGGTGCGCAGGTTGTCGACCGTCACCAGACCGAGCAGCAGCGGCGTGATCACGGTCAACGTCAGCGCCCACCACCGCCGCAGCGGGATCACCGAAGCGCCGTCGGCGTGGTGCTGCAAGGGGCGGACCTGGCGCAGCAGCCACGCCACGACGACGACCTCCACGAGACCGACGACGGCGACCCCGAACAGGTTGACGAAGTTGTCGACGACGTCGAGGTAGTTGACGCCGCCGGCGGTGGCGTACAGCAGGGCGACCAGCGCCGTCCCACCACCGACGTAGACGACGGTGCGGCGGCGCCCGAGGGCGAACTTGTCGTCGATCGCCGAGACGCTGGCCTCGACGATGGAGATCAGCGACGACAGTCCGGCGAAGACCAACGACCCGAAGAACAGCACCCCGAAGAGGGCGTTGCCGCCGGGCATCTCGGAGATGACCGTGGGGAAGACCACGAACGCGAGACCGACCCCCTCGGTCGCCACGTCCTCGATGGCGCTACCGGCGGACGTCGCGAGGAACCCGAGCGCGGCGAAGACCCCGATCCCCGCGAGCAGTTCGAACGACGAGTTCGCGAAGCCGGCGATGAAGGCGTTGCCGCTGAGGTCGGCGTCCCGCGGGAGGTAGCTCGCGAAGGTGATCATGATCGCGAACCCGACCGACAGCGAGAAGAAGATCTGCCCGAACGCGGCGACCCACACGCCGCTGTCGAGCATCGCGCCCCAGTCCGGGGTGAACAGCGCGTCCAGCCCGAGGCTCGCGCCGTCGAGGGTCAACGCGCGCACGACGAGGGCGCCGAAGGAGACCACCAGCACCGGGATCATGATCTTGTTGGCGCGCTCGATCCCGCGCTTGACGCCGCTGGCGATCACCCCGAGCGTGACCAGCCAGACCAGCACCAGCGGGACGACCACCTGCCAGCGCAGGCCACCGAGGTCCCCGACGGCGACGTCCGCTGCGCCGAGGAAGTCCTCGTTGAAGAACGCGTCGGGGTCGTCGCCCCAGCTCGTTCCCACCGAGAACCAGGTGTACGCCCCCGCCCACGCCACGACCACCGAGTAGTACGACGCGATGAGGATGCACACACCCACCTGCCACCAGCCGAGCAGCTCCGCTCGTCGGTGCAGTCGCCGGAAGCTCAGCGGCGCCGACCCTCGGTAACGGTGCCCGAGGGTGTACTCGAGGACCAGCAGCGGGATACCCGCGGTCAGCAACGCGATGAGGTAGGGCACGAGGAACGCGCCGCCACCGTTGTCGTACGCGACGTACGGGAAGCGCCAGATGTTGCCGAGGCCGACCGCCGATCCGATCGCCGCGAGCAGGAACCCGGTGCGCGTGGCCCACTGTTCGCGCGGTGCCGCTTCCTCCACGCTGCACCTCCACGGTCGATCGGGCTGGGATGCACGCTAGCGGTCAGTCCGCCGTGTAGGTCGCGGTCACCCGCCCCTCCCCTGCCTCCACCTGCCACCCCGGCCCGAGGTCGACGTCGGCGGCGATGTCGCGCGGTCCGAGGCCGGGCTCGGCGATGACGGCCGCCGCGAGCCGCCCCTTGGCGACCTTGGTCCGCGCCGCGTTGGCGGGCCGACCGTCGGGACGGACGAAGGCGACGTCGACGAGGTCGTGCACCGCCCCCCGGACCGCGGGGTCCCAGACGCGGCGGTGCTCGCCCGGCAACAGGTCCCAGACGCGACGGCCGGCGGCGAGGCCGGTGAGGTGGTCACGGAGCGCGGTACGCCAGAAGGGCCCGAGACCACCGAGCGTCGGCAGCGCGGCCCCGAACTCGAGCCGGTAGTCCGGCACGGGTTCGTCGAGCCCGACGAGGCCGAGCAGGCCGGACACGATGCGGACCTCCGCGCGTACCGTGGAAGGATCGAGCGCGGTGAGGCCGGCGTTGCCGTGCACGACCCCGGTGTACCGGCGGTGCGCCGGCAGGGTCGGCGCCGTCGCCACCCCGGCCAGCAGCTCACGGGCCGCCCCTGCCTTCGTGCGGCCGACGCCGGCGATCCGGGCCACCGCCCGGTCCTCGAGCCCGTCGACGTCCGCGTCGATCGCGGCGAGCACGTCGCGTCGCGGATCGGCCAGCGGACCTCCGGCCGCGAGCAGCAACTGCAACGGCGGACCATCACCCCCGCCAGCTTTCCCCTTGGACGGCGGCAGGAGCAGGAGCGGTGCGAGCGGGACGGACACGGAGGTCCTCCGGGGGGCGACGGGAGCGGTCGGCGGACGCGAGCAGGGGGCCGTCAGCGGTCGACGGGGTCGCCGATGACGAGGGCACGGACCGCGTCCGGTACCGCGGCGAGGACCACGAGGACGTCCCCGTGGTGCAGTTCGGTCTCACCGGTCGGGACGAGGACGTCGTGTCCACGGCGGACGCTGGTCAGCACGGTCCGTTCGGGCCACGGCACGTCGCGGACGGCTCGACCTGCCACCGGGGAGCGCTCGTCGACGGCGAGCTCGACGAACCGGACACCGGTCAGGTCGCGCAGCCGCGAGGTGGCCTGATGCTGCTGGGTGGCCGTCCCCCGTGCGAGGCCGAGCTGGTAGGCGCGCACGATGTCCTCGCGGCGCAGCATCCCGACGGTCCGTCGCGTCGTCGGATCGACGACGGGGACACGTCCGACATCGAGGGATGCCATGCGACGGATCGCGACGAAGACCGGGTCGGATGGGGCCACCATCAACGCGCGACGGGTGCAGATGTCGGCGGCCGTCCGTCCGTCACGCGTCGCGAGGTCCCCGGGCGTCAGCACCCCGATGAGCTGGCCGCGGTGGTCGACCACCGCGTAGCCCCGGCTGCCCCCGCGCGCGAAACGTGCCGCGATGGTCTCACGGTCGTCGTCGGCCGCGAACGTCGGGTGGTCGCGCGTCATGACCTCGGCGACCTCGACGCGCTGCAGCACGTCCACGTCGTCGGGTCGCCCGAGGACCACGCCGCGCCGTCGCAGCTGCGCGGCGTAGATGCCCTCCGGCCGGACCCGATCGTGCAGGAAGACGGCCAACCCGACCGCCAGCATCAGCGGGAGCACGAGCTCGTAGTCACCGACGAGTTCGAAGACGATGATGATGGCCGTCAGCGGCGCCCGCGCCGTGGCGCCGAAGACGGCAGCCATGCCCACGGTGGCGACCGCGCCGGGGTCCAGCGACGGCAGGATGGGTAGCGCTGCGGTGCCGACCACGCCCCCGAGCGCGGCGCCGGTCAGCAGCATCGGAGCGAAGGTGCCCACCGCCGACCCGGCACCGACGGTGATGTTGGTGGCCACCAGCTTGGCCACGAGCAGCACGAGCAGCAGGAGGGCGGCCGTCCACGTCGTGCCCTGTTCGACGTCCAGGATGGCCTGGATCGGCTCACGGACCCCCACGATGGGCGGGACCGATTCGCCGTCGCCGAGCACCTCCGGGACAGCGAGGGCGATGAGGCCGATCGCCAGACCGGCGACCCCGAGCGTGGCCACACGACCGATCCGGACGCGCAGCCACGTCGCCGCGCGCTGCGCCACCTCCTCCCCCCGGTGGAAGCCCAGCGAGACCGCGACCGCCAGGAGACCGAGCACGGCGTAGACCAGCAGCTCGACGGGATCGCCCAGCCCGAGCTCACGCGTCGGCTGGAAGATCAGGTCCTCACCGACGAGTTGTCGGGCCACGACCGACCCGACGACGGAGCCGACGACCACGACCTGCAGTCCCCCGCCGCGGACGCCGAGCTGCAGCACCTCGACGGCGAAGAGCATCCCGCCGATGGGAGCGTTGAACGACGCCCCGATGCCGGCCGCCGCCCCGGCGGCGACGAGGGAACGCATCCGGGTCTCGCCGATCGGCAGCAGCCGTCCGACGACCGATCCGACCGATCCCCCGATGAGCACGATCGGGCCCTCACGCCCACCCGACGCGCCCGATCCGAGCGCGACCGAGGTGGCCGCCAGGGCGCTCAGGGGGACCCGCCGACGGAAGCTGCCCCCGTGCAGGGCCATGGTCTCCATCGTGGAGACGATCCCGCCACCCGCGACCTCGGGGACCAGCTTGGTGACCAGGAGCCCGACGACGAGGCCGCCCACGGCGGGCACCAGGACGAGCTGCCAGGCGGGTGCCGGATCGGTCCAGACCAGGTGCTGGATGATCTCGACGATCGAGATCAGCAGCCAGGCGAGCAACCCCGTGAGCAGGCCCGTCGTCGCGCCGAGGCCGAGCATGACCCCGTCCACGGTCCCCTCGGCCTGGGCACGTCGACGGACCGCGGACATCCCTCGCCGCACCAGGCGCCACGCATCGCCGACCGGGCCCGGGAGCCGCCGCTCGGCGCGGAGCCGGCCGGTCACGTCTCGGAGGCGAGGACCGCCTCCAGGTCGACCTCGGCGGTGCTCGCGAAGACGTGGTGGGCACGTCCCACGCGTTCCTCGGGGCCGATGCCGATCACGACCATCCCGGCCGCCAGACCCGCGGCGACACCGGCTTCGGCGTCCTCCACGACCACGCAGCTCTCCGGCGGGACCTCGAGGAGGTGCGCCGCCGCGAGGAAGAGGTCCGGCGCCGGCTTGGCGACCTCGACCGTCGTGCCGTCGGCGAGCACGTCGAAGCGGTCCCGGATACCGAGGGCGTCGAGGACCATCGGCGCGTTCTTCGACGACGAACCGATGGCGGTCCGAAGGCCCCGGGCACGGCAGTCGTCGACCAGCTCCACCGCACCGGGCAGGGCGTCGTCCGGGGTCATGTCCGCGAGCAGCTCGACGTACCGTTCGTTCTTCTCGGCCATCATCCGGTCGAACTCCGCCGCGTCGACCTCGCGCTCACCGAGGATGAGCCGCAGGGAGTCGGCGCGCGAGACGCCGCGCAAGGCCTCGTTCGCCGCGCGGTCGAAGGTCAACCCCTCCGCGTCGGCCAGCTCCTGCCAGGCGAGGTAGTGGAACTCGGCGGTGTCGGTCAGCACCCCGTCGAGGTCGAAGATGACGGCACGCACAGGTGTGGTGGGCACGGCTGATCCTCGGTCGGTACGACCGGCACGCTAGTGCTGCGACACACCGACGGTCGCCAGCCAGGCCTGCACTTCGTCCACCCGTTCGGCCACCCCTTTGTACCGGGCGAGCTCCGGCGGGAGGGCGGCGATGGCCTCGGCCAGGCGGCGCGCCCGTCCGCGCGTGGTGACGACCTCACCGAGGGGTGCCCGGGAGACCCGGATGAGGAAGGCACCGAGCCCCACGCTCGGCATCGGGAAGGTCGTCTGCCGCTCTGCCCGGAAGGTCAACGCGGCGACCGGCCCCGCAGCCGTCGAGGGTGGCGGCCGGAAGCGAGGGTGGTGCGCAGCGTTCGGATCGTCGGTCAGGCCCCACACCCACCGCACGCCGGGCGCGGCGGCGACGATCGCGCGACCGAGCGCGCCGCTCGCCTCGCGCAGCCGTCGCGAACCCGGGACCGGACCGTGGAGCTCGGCGAGCGAGCGTCCACCCGAGACGCCCGGATCCCACCCGGAGGGTGCGCACACGTGCAGCCACACGGCCCGGCCCCCCCGATCGACGAGCACCACGTCCTCGGCGATGCTGAGCGCGATCGCCTCCAGCCACCGCTGCCAGGGCGGGACCGCGGTGAGGCGCCCTGCCAACGTCTCGTCCCCGCCCGCGCCCACCTCGACGTGCCCGTCGACGTCGATCGTGATGGCGTCGTCGGCGAGCACCAGCCGGTCCGCCGTGACGGTCAACCGCGCGCCGACCTGCCCGTCGAGCGCCCCGGCCAGGAGCCGGCCCGCGGTGGCGGTGGACCGCTCGTCCAGGTCGGCGGCGGTCCCCGTCCACGGCGTCGGATCGTGGTAGACGGCCCGCCGGGCGGCCGCGACCAACGTCGGTACCTCGCGGTCGAAGCGCACCAGGGTGGGCGGACCGTCGTCCTCGACGTGCGCCGGCAGGGGACGCTGCAGCTGCCACAGGTCGGGACGGACCTCGGCGGTCGGACGGACGGCGAACGGCACGACGACCGCCGGGGAGGACGGAGGCCGGGGCTCGTTCACCTCAGCGGTCGTCGCCACCGCCGAGACCGCGCGTGAGCAGCTCCGCAGCGAGCTCCGCACACGTCGGGCACATCGGGAAGCGCGAGGGGTCGCCGTCGGGCTTCCACCGCTTGCCGCACAGGGCCGTCACCGAGGTGCCCTTGCGCCGCGCGCGTTCGAGCTGGCGCTTGCCCACGTAGTGGGTGAACCGGTCGTGGTCGCCGTCACCGGCGGACGGGTCCGGGCGGGTCTGCGGCTCCTGAACCGTGCGCGTGGGCGCGGTGATCGGGGCGGTCCGCGTGTCCGTGGCGAGCACGGGGCGGTGAGCAGCGACGGCGTCCATCCTCCCAAGGTAGCGTCACCTCGACGCGGCGGTCGGCGGGAACCGGTCGGCGCCGTGCGAGTCGCGACGCCTGCAGGTGATCGTGCCGGGACCGGGAGGGTGGACAGCGGTGGCCACCGGCGTGCGGCGGACCGAGGTCGAGCCGGGTTCGACCCTGCGTGCCGAGGCTGCGGCGGCCCCCCTGCCGGTGGTGATCGGTGCCGTGGCGGTCGGCTACAGCGGGCTCGCCCTCTACGGGATCTGGCTGAGCCGCGTGATGCCCATCGGTACGGGCCTGTGGCCCGCGACCGCGGTGACGGCGGCGGCCCTCCTGCTGCTCCCCCGCCGACGGTGGCCGGTGGTCCTGCTGACCGTCGCGATCGTCGAGTCGAGCCTGCTGCTGTTCCTCGGCAGCCCCCCGTCGGCGATCGTCTGGTGGGCCCTCGGCACCGTCCTCGGACCTTGGTCCGGGGTCTCGGTCTTCCTGCGCCGGGTCGGCCCAGACTGGTCGCTGGCACGCCTCGGTGACGTCCTGATCTTCATCCTCGCGGTGGCCGGACTGACGCCGGCGGTCGGCGCGGCCTTCGGCACCATCGGTTCGGCCACCATGGGGTCGATCTGGGCCGAGGCCTGGCCGACCTCCCTGCTCGGAGCATCGCTCGGCATGGTGACCGTCACGCCGCTGCTGGTCGCGTGGCGCATCCCCGGACCCGACCGGAGTCCCACGGAGACCGCCGTCCTCGGGGCGGTCGTGGTGGGCACGGTGTTCGTCGTCTTCGGTGGGCTCGGACCGCTCGCCGGCTCCACCTTCTACCTCGTCGCCCCTCCGCTGCTCTGGGCCGCCCTCAGGACCGGCGTCCGGGGGACGGCCATCGCCGTGACGGCCGTGGTGCACCTGGCCAACCTCATCACCGCGACCGGGCACGGACCGTTCGCCGCCGGTGTCGCGGTGCTCGACCCGCTCGCCATGCAGCTGTTCCTGGTGGTCGTCGCGGCGACGAGCCTGGCGATCGCCGCGTTGGCCGAGGACCTGGCCGACCGGGTCGAGGTCGAAGGGCTGCTCCGGCACCGTGCCGAACACGACCCGTTGACCGATCTGCCCAACCGTCCCTCCGCCACCGCCGCCCTGGAAGCGCTGCTCGCCGCCCCGCAGCGACGGCCGGCGGTGATCCTCGGCGACATCGATCGCCTCAAGCGCGTCAACGAGGACCACGGACAGGCAGCGGGTGACCGCGTGCTGTCCACCCTGGCACAGCGCCTGCGACGGGCCGTCGGCGACCGCGGCACCGTCAGCCGTTGGAGCGGTGACCAGTTCCTGATCGTCGTCGACGAGGACGACATCGAGGCACCCGACCTCGCCGAGGAGGTCCTCGCCGCCACGCGGGCACCGATCGAGGTCACCGACGAGGTGCGCACGACGGTCAGCGTCTGCCTCGGCGTGGTGCCGAGCGGCGAGGTGACCGACGTCGCGGACCTGATCGTCCGGGCCGACCTCGCGCTGGACCGCGCGAAGGAACGTGGCCCCGGCAGCACGTCGATCTTCGATCAGGACCTCCGGCGGCGGGTCCTCGACCGCCAGCTCATCGAACGCGACCTCGGTCCCGCCATCCGTGGTGGACAGCTGCACTGCGTCTACCAGCCGGAGGTCGACCTGCGGACGGGCGCACTCGTCGCTTTCGAGTGCCTCTGCCGTTGGGACCACCCCACCACCGGACCGATCGGTCCGGACCGGTTCATCCCCGTGGCCGAGGCGACCGGCGACATCCACGCGCTGTTCGACCTCGTGCTGACGCGGGCTCTGGAGACCCAGAGCCGGTGGTCGACCCGCGTGGGGTTCCGTCCCATCGTCGCGGTCAACCTGTCGGCACGACAGCTCAGCGACCCCGAGCTGCCCGCCATCGTGGCGCGAGCGCTGACGCGCGCCAACGCGACGGCCGACGGGCTGTGGCTCGAGGTGACCGAGACCGCGATCGCCGACGGGCCGCAGCTACCCGTCCTCAACGAACTGCACGAGCTGGGGGTCCGCCTCGCCATCGACGACTTCGGGACCGGGTGGTCGTCGATGGTGCGCCTGTCGGCGTTCCCCTGGGACGCGCTCAAGATCGACCGCAGCTTCGTGCGGCACCTCGGCACGACCCCGGAGTCCGTGCACATCGTGCGGGCGAGCATCGAGCTCGCGCACGCGCTCGGGATGCGCGCCATCGCCGAGGGTGTCGAGACGGCGCGGCAGGCCGCGATCCTCGCCGACCTCGGTTGCGACCTCGCCCAGGGCTACCGCTACGCCCGGCCGCTGCACCCGCGGGAGGCCATCGCGGCCATCGACGGGGACGGCCGCTGGGTGCCGGTGACCACCGACGACGCCTGAACGGCGGGTCCGGCCCGGTCCCCCCGGGCATCCCGGGCATCCCGGGTCACACCGGTGTCCGCCACCAGGAGCTGGCGCGCCGTTCGTCGCCGGGCGCCGTCGTCTCCACCGGCGTGGTGGCCAGGCTGGCGGCGATGCGGGCGAGGTGCCCATCCACCTGGGGGTCGCGGTGGTAGACCGAGTGCCCACCCGTCGGGACGACCCCACCGTCCCAACGTTGCCACCGCGGCGGATCGCACACGACGCGCTCGACGCGGCGGGGCCCGGTGTCCCCGCCGTCACACAGCTCGCACGCCGCGTGGACCCCGGGCAGGCCGCTGGTGACCGGCCACCCGGCACGTGCCAGGTCGCGCACGGTCGGGTCGTCGCGGTCCCCCCAGAACGGGAAGGCGAACGGCTCGGTCAGGCCACAGAAGTGGTGCCAGCCGTGCACGGCGCCGCAGACCTGGTCGTGCACCCAACCACCGTCCGCCGCGCGCAGCGTGGCGCGGAAGTAGCGCTCGTACAGGATCGCGATCGGGCTGCCGTAGGTCACCAGCGCGACGGGTCGCTCACGGGCGGGACGCACGTCGACCACCCGATCGCCGGACGTCACCGCGTCCTCACCGAGCCGTGCCGCGACGGCGAGGCAGATGACGCTGCCCTGGCTGTGGCCGGCCAGGATGACCCGGT
>CAYSTY010000003.1:0-38208 GCA_964433685.1 uncultured Actinomycetota bacterium
CGGCACGGTCGACGCGATCGACGGTGGCGATGGACCTGGCCACTTCCGGCTCCTGACGGCGGGACGGGACGCGCGTCAGGCTAGACCCCGAGCCGGCGGCGGACCGCCGTGGCCTGGCGACGCGCGACCGGGACCACCGAACGGTCGTGGTCCGCCATCACGAGCTGGAGGGTGCCACCGACCTGCGGCACCACCTCGCGGACGTGGCGGATGTTGACCAGGTAGGAACGGTGGGTGCGGACGAACACGTCCGAGAACCGCTCCTCGAGGTCGGCGAGGGTGTAGCTGGTCAGGAGGCGGTCGTCGGGTAGCGGGGTGGGTGCACCGCCGGGGGCGACCAGCTTCAGCTCCGCGTAGCCCCGCGCCGCCTCGGCGAAGGCGACCCGGACCTCGTCGATGAGGATGATCCGGTCACCACGGTGGACCGGGAGGCGGGCCGCCACCCGGGTCGCGTTCGCACCGCTCGACGGCGGGGGAGCGGGCGGCTCGTCGACGGCGTCGCCCGCGGCCGCCCCGTCGGCCGGGTCGGCCCCGCGACCCCGGTCGAGCGCACGGTCGAGGGCCCGACGCAGCCGGTCGGCGTCGAACGGTTTGACGAGGTAGTCCGCCGCGGCGAGGTCGAACGCCTCGACGGCGTGGTCGGCGTAGGCGGTGGTGAACACGATGGCGGGACGGTGGGTCCCCTGCGCGTCGTCGCCGTCGAGCAACCGTCGGGCCAGCGCCAGACCACCCATACCGGGCATGCGCACGTCGAGGAGCACCACGTCGTAGGCCACGGCGCCGACGAGGACCTGCGCCTCCTCGGCCGTGGTGGCCTCGCCGACCACCTCGACGTCGTCGAAGCGTTCGAGCAGGTGGCGCAGGTCGTCACGGGCCGGCGCTTCGTCGTCGACGATCAGGCAACGTGCGGTCACCGTCGTGCTCCCGACCTCGGTGTGGTGGCGCGGCCTCCCGAGCGGCTGGCGGCGGTCACATCGGCAGCCGCAGCCGCACGGACGTGCCGTCGCCCGGTGCGGACCGTACGTGCATCTCGTGCTGTCCGCCGTACAACAGCTCGAGTCGTTCCCGGATGTTCGACAACCCGACGCCCTGCTCCTCCCCGCGCGCGCGACCGGCCATGACGTCCGCGAGCCGGTCGGCGTCCATGCCGACGCCGTCGTCACGGACGGTCACCTCCACGACCCTCGACAGCGGGTCGACCCGGGCGCGGAGGGCGACCCGACCGCGACCGACGTCGGCGGTGACGCCGTGCTTGACCGCGTTCTCGATCAGCGGCTGGATGACGAGCACGGGGACCTCGACGCCGAGCACCTGCGGGTCGACGTCGAGGTCGATGTGGAGCCGGTCGCCGAAGCGGGCCTGCTCCAGGGTCAGGTAGGTGCGCACGAAGGCGTACTCCTGCGCGAACTCGGCGAACTGGCCGTGTTGGCGCACCGCGTACCGGAAGAAGTCGGCCAGTCGGACCAGCAGCTGCCGCGCCTCCTCGGGGTCGGTCCGGACGCGGCTGGCGATGGTGTTGAGGGTGTTGAACAGGAAGTGCGGGTTGATCTGCGCCCGCAACGCTTCGAGGCGCGCATCGGCCGAACGGCGGGCCTCGGCCTGGAGGCCGGCGAGGTCCAGCGTCAGCGACAGGATGCCGGCGACGGACGCGACCAGTTCCGGGTCCGGCGGCGCGTCCACGGTGCGGTAGACGGTGACCGTCCCCACCGTCGTGTCGCGGACGCGCAACGGTGCGATGGTGGCGCTGCGCAGCGGGCAGCCCGCCTCGGGACAGTCGAGGTTGCCCGACGCGGTGACGGTCTCCCCGGTGGCGAAGACGTCGTCGCGGGCCGAGCTCCACAGCGGGGAGCCCTCGTCGTGGTGGTCGCGGCCGGGTCCGACGAAGGCGAGCATGGTGGAGCGGTCGGTGATGGCGACCGCGTCGCCGCCGAGCAGCGGCCGCAGCAGCTCGACCGTGCGGCGGGCGGACTCGCGGGTGAGCCCGTCGCGGATCGCGTCGGCCGTGGCGGGGGCGTCAGCGAGACCGCGGCGGCGACGGCCCCGTGGGCCCCGCAGCGTCGAGGCGTAACCGATGACCAGCGCGTCGGTGAGCAGGACGCCCGCGGTGATCGTCAGCCCCGGCGCCAGGGGTGGGTCGGCGAGCTGCTGGCTGACCAGCCCGACCACGATCCACACGACGGTGATGACCACCACCAGCAGCCCGACACCCCTCACCGTCGGCCTCCCCGCAGCGTGAGCGCGGTCATCCGCTCGACCAGGCGGTCGGCGGCGGTGCCGTGCATCCGCACCCACGCGCGCGTGGGGTCCTGCGGCGTCGGGTCGAGCCGCGACACGACCGCCAGCGCGATCGCGGACAACGGCGCGGCCACGAGCGTCGGGGCGAGCAGGATGGCGCCGACCCCGTCGGCGGGGTCCGCGCCGGTCCACAGTCCGACCACGAGCGCGAGCACGGCGGTGCACCCCCCGACGGTGATCCCGGCGATGGCGCCCCGAGGCGTGGTGCCGCGCCACCAGATGCTGGCGAGGAGCGTCGGGGTGATGGCGCTGCCCGCGAGCGCGAACGCCCACGTGACCATGGTCGCGATGACGGAGGGGAAGGTGTCGAGCAGGCGGGCCGGCTCCACCACGAGCGCGATCAGCGCCGACAGCACCGAGACGGCGACGATCGCCACACGCCCGGCGGCGACCGCCTCACCCGGCCCGGCGTCCGGACGCAGGACCCGGGCGACCACGTCGTGCCCCCACGAGGCGGCTGCGGCCAGGAGCAGGCCCCCGATGGTGGAGACCATGGCGGCGAACGCGGCGGTGGCGACCAGGCCGATGCCCGCGCCGCCGGCGACCAGGCGACCGAGGACGAGCAGCGCGTGTTCGGGCACGCGCAGCACCCCGTCCACGGTCAGCGGTTCGAGCCACGCGGCGTCGGAGCGCGCGACCATGATGCGGGCGGCGGTCCCCAACATCACGGCGACGGCGTAGAACAGCCCGGCCAGCCCGAGGACCCACACGGTCGTGGTCCGCGCGGCGCGCCCCGTCGGCGAGGTGAAGTAGCGGTTCATCACGTGGGGCAGCCCCGCCGTGCCGAGGACGAGCGTCACCAGCAGCGCCGCCTGGCCCGTCGCCCCGTACCGGGCTCCCGGCCGGGCGAAGCTGGCCTCACCACCGTGCAGGCGGTCCTGCACCGGCGCGACGGTGTCGCCGACCACGGCGGTCAGGGGACCGGCGCTGGCCTGTTCGACCGCGGCGTCGTAGCGGAACCCGTCGGCGGTCACGATCGCGGCCAGCCACACCAGCACGGCGAGCAGGAACCCGAACTGCAGGGCCTGGTTCCAGGTCGTGCCGCGCATCCCTCCGACGATGACGACCACGCTGACCGAGATCGCGGAGATGACCACACCCGTGGCGTACGGGCTGAGTCCCAGCAGCCCGGTGCCGACCAGCAGCTCCCAGGTCAGTCCGCTGCCGACCGACTGGGGGACGAGGTAGGACAGGATGACGAGCTCGACGGCGATGACCGCGACCAGGCGCAACGTGTCGGTGCTGGCGTCCCTCACGCCACCGCGCCGGCCACGCGGGCCCTCGTCGGCGAACCTCGTCGCGAGGAAGTCCGGGAGCGACACGGCACCGAGGCGCCGCAGCGGTGCCGCCACGAACAGCAGCACCGGCACGAACCCGGCCGCGAACCCGGTCGCGTACCAGACGCCGTCCAGACCGGAGGCGTAGACGGCCGCGGCGACGCCGAGGAACGACGCCGCCGAGAGGTAGTCGCCGCAGATCGCGCAGGCGTTGGTGGCCACGCCGGTGCGGCGCCCGGCGAGGAAGAAGTCCACGGTCGTCGCCCGGCTGCGCGACCAGGCCAACAGCGAGACGAGGACGATCGACAGCGCGAACAGCGTCAACGTCGCCAGGTCGAGGTCGGTCACGAGCTCTCGTCCGGGTCGGTGCCCCCGAGCATGCGGTCCTCGATCGTGCTGGCCAGCGTCGCCGCGGCCGTGCCGAGCGCGAGGAAGAACACGTACAGGCCGACGGCCGCGACGAGGAAGTTCGGGGACAAGCCACCGGCGAGGCGGGCCTCGCTCCACCACGGCAGCACCAGGGTGAGCACCGGGACCGACCCGGTCACCAGCAGGAACACCAGCGCGTAGCCGAGCGCGGTGCGGCGCTGGGTGGCCACCGCGGCGTCCACCTCGGCGGGCGCGTCGGAGGTGTCGAGCCCGGGCACGCTGGCGCCCGACCCGCCCTGGTCTCCCGCTGCGCTCCCGGCTCCCACGACCGCGGACCGTAGCTCGCGCCCGCGCGCGCGGCGGTCAGGCCGCCGGGTCGGGGCCACGCAGCAGCTGGCGGGTCGCGGACGCGGCGATGGCGCCACCGGCCAGCGTGATCACCAGACCGACGCCGGGGGCGCAGACGCGGAAGTCGCAGCCGATGGCGATCAGGCGGGCGACCTGCCAGGTCGCGATCACCAGCGGGGTCCCGGCGAGCACGAACGCGTGGGCGAGCACCACGCCACGGCGGCGGAAGAACGCGCCGGCCAGCCCGATGCCGCCGGCGGACAGGGTGTACAGGCCACCGCCCTGGACGCCGAGCAGGTTGCCACCCACGGTGTCGACCCAGGGGGTCACCGACCCGAACAGCACCAGGAACGCGGCGATGAGCAGCCGGCGTTGCGGCCGTCCGAGGTACGGCCAGCGTGGCCGGGGTGCCTCGGTGCGGGAGTTCCGGGCGGCGGTCGAGGTGATCATCACGCGACCCTACGACCGGCGCCGGGACCTCCCGAGCCTCGCGGCGTCAACGGTTCCCGACGTCCGACCACCGGTCGGCGACGCGCCGTGAACGGTCGCGAGGGGCCGCCGGGCGTGCCGGTGGCCGCTCGGCCTGCCGTCCACCGGGGGTCACCCGCCGCTCGCGGAGCGGTCGTTGCTCCGCGCACCACCGGGCGGGAGCGTGTCACCGGCGTCGGCCGGCTGCGTCCGGCGCCGCGACCTCGCACGACCACCTTGGGAGAGGGAGAGCACCACCGTGGACGATGCACAACGCAAGGCCTACTGGCGCAAGAACGTGCGCCTGATCGGCATCCTCCTGGCGGTCTGGTTCGCGGTGTCGTTCGGCGCCGGGATCCTGTTCGTCGAGCCGCTGAACGACGCGGGGACCATCTTCAACGTCCCCATCGGCTTCTGGTTCGCCCAGCAGGGGTCGATCATCACCTTCGTGATCCTCATCGGCATCTACGTGCTGCGGATGGACAAGCTCGACGACGAGTTCGGTGTCGCCGAACGTGACGAGCACGGTCGGAGGCACTGACGATGGGGATCCTCGGTTGGACCATCTTCTGGGTCATCGCGACCTTCGGCCTCTACTTCACCATCGCCTGGCGCAGCCGCGTCTCCACCACGGAGGGCTTCTACGTGGCCGGGAAGGGCATCCCGGCCCCGGCCAACGGCGCAGCCATCGCCGCCGACTGGATGTCGGCCGCGTCCTTCATCTCGATGGCCGGCATCGTGGCCTTCGGTGGCTACGACGCGTCGTTCTACCTGATGGGGTGGACCGGCGGGTACGTGCTGCTCGCCGTGCTGCTGGCGCCCTACCTGCGCAAGTTCGGCAAGTTCACCGTCCCCGACTTCTTCGGTGACCGGTACTCGCAGACGGCCCGCCTGGTCGCCGCTATGGCCGCGATCTTCGTGTCGTTCACCTACGTCGTCGGTCAGATGCAGGGCGTCGGGATCGTCTTCGGCCGGTTCCTGGAGGTCAACGTCTCCGTCGGCGTCATGATCGGCATGGGTGTCGTGCTCTTCTACGCCGTCCTCGGCGGCATGAAGGGGATCACCTGGGTCCAGGTCGCGCAGTACACCGTCCTGATCATCGCCTACCTCATCCCCGCGTTCGCCATCGCGTCCCAGATCGGCAACAACCCGATCCCGCACCTGTCGTTCGGCGCGGTGCTGCAGGAGCTCGACGGGTTGCAGGAGGAGCTCGGTTTCGCGGCCTACTCGGCACCGTTCGTCAACCGCAGCCAGCTCGACATCATGCTCGCGACCGCGTCGCTGATGATCGGGACCGCCGGCCTGCCCCACGTGATCGTCCGCTTCTACACCGCCAAGAGCGTGCGCGCCGCCCGGTACTCGGCGTTCTGGGCCCTGCTGTTCATCGCGCTGCTGTACACGACGGCGCCGGCCGTCGGTGTCTTCGCCAAGACCAACCTGATCAACGACGTGTCGCAGACGCCGGTCGACCAGCAGGAACAGTGGGTCCAGAACTGGCAGGAGATCGAGCTGATCACCATCGACGACCTCGATGGTGACGGGATCGTCGACTACACGCCGGATCCGGAGACCAACGAGCTCACCGTCAGCAACGACATCATCGTGCTGGCCAACCCGGAGATCGCCGGGCTCCCGGCGTGGGTGGTGGGCCTCGTGGCCGCGGGTGGTCTCGCCGCAGCCCTGTCGACGGCGGCGGGCCTCCTGATCGTCATCTCCTCGTCGGTCGCGCACGACGTGTACTTCAAGCGCTTCCGCCCGAACGCGACCGAGAAGCAGCAGCTGCGGGTCGGACGCATCGCCATGGCCGGCGCGATCCTGGTCGCCGGCTACTTCGGGATCTCCCCGCCGGGGTTCGTGGCTCAGGTCGTCGCGTGGGCGTTCGGTCTGGCGGCGTCGAGCTTCTTCCCCGCGATCGTGCTCGGCATCTTCTGGAAACGGTTCAACGCGCGCGGTGCCATCGCGGGCCTGACCGTCGGGATCTCGTTCACGGCGTTCTACGTGATCGCGACCCAGTACGCGGGCATGGACACCTGGTTCGGGATCAGCGCCGAGGGCATCGGGTTCGTCGGCGCGCTGCTGAACCTGGCCGTCGCCATCCCGGTGGCGCTGACGGCACCACCGCCGAGCCACGAGATGCAGGAGCTGATCGAGGAGATCCGTTACCCGGGGACCCCGGCGCCCGCGACCGACCGCGAGGAGGTCTGACCCGCTCCCCGGCTGCCGCCGTCCGTGCGGGCGGCGGACGCCGGTCCGCCCCGTCGCGGAGCTCCCTGGAGCGACGGGGTGGCCGGCCGACGGGCAGCGGACGTGTCCGCCGACACGTCCGCTGCCTGTCGCCGTCGAGGAGCTGTCGTGTCGCGGTCCACGCGCCCGCTGGCCGCGATGGCCCTCGCTGCGGTGGGCGTCCACGCGGTGGCGGACCTCGTCGGTGCGGTGGCCGTGCTCGGTCCGTTGCGACTGCTCGGCGGCATCGCCGCGGCTGCCGTCGCGCTGGTCACCGCGCGGCGGCGGAGCGAACGTCGGGGGGCCTGGTGGCTGATCGGCGGGGGGCTGGCGGCAGCGTCGGTCGGCGACCTCGCCTGGGCGGCGCACGAGCTGCTCGCGGGCGCGCCACCACCGGCACCGTGGCCCGGTGACCTGCTCTACCTCGGTGGTTGGGCGGCGATCGTCACCGGGATCAGCTTCCTCGTGGCGGACCCGGTGCCGGCACGCCGGATGTCGGCGCGGCTCGACATCGGTGTGCTGTGCCTCGCGGCAGCGGTGGGGTTGTGGTTCCTGGTGGCGGAGGACCTCGTGCTCGGCGGCACTGCCGACACGTTCACGGTCGCGGTCGCCGTCGCCTACCTCGTCGTCGACCTCGCGCTGCTGTCCATCATCGCCACCCTGCTGCTCGACCCGCAGCCCACGACGCCGACCATCCGGCTGCTGACCGCCGGTGTGGCGGCACAACTGGTGGGCGACCTGTTGCACGTCGTCGCACTTCCCACCGGGCCGTACGTCGTCGGTGACACACCGGGGTCGGCGTGGTTCCTCGCGCTGGTGCTGCTGTCCGCCGCCATCGTCCACCCGTCCTCGTCGGTCACGAGCATCGTCGGCGGCCCGCCAGAGGACCTCACGCGACGGCGCCTGGTGCTGCTGTGGGCGGCGGTCGGTGCGACGGCGTTGACGTCGGTCATCGCGTCGTTGCCGAACGACACGCGGTCCGGGAGCACCCTGGCCATCGGGGTGGCCGTCGGCGGCGGTGCGACCGTCCTCATGGCGACCCTGGTCCTGTGGCGGCTGGCGCTGACGGCCGACTCCCTCCGGGACACGTTGGTCGAGCGTGAACGCCTGCAGTCGCGGCTCGAGCACGAGGCCAACCACGATGCGCTGACCGGGCTGGCCAACCGCCGTTGCTTCACCGACGCCACCCGTGCACGGGGCGGGGACGGGGTGGTGCTGTTCATCGACCTCGACCGGTTCAAGGAGGTCAACGACCGGCTCGGGCACGGCGCCGGGGACGAGGTGCTGCGCACCGTCGCGTCGCGCTTGGTCGGCTCGTTGCGGTCCGACGACCTGGTCGCCCGGCTCGGCGGCGACGAGTTCGCGACGCTGTTGGCCGCGACGCCCCCCGCCGAGGTGGGTGAGGTCGCGGCGCGGCTGCTGACGGCGATCCGCGAACCGATCGTGCTGGCCAGCGGCAGCGAGGTCCGCATCGACGCCTCCGTCGGCACGGCGACCGAGCGGCACGACGACGCGGGTCCGGTCGACCTGCTCCGGGACGCCGATGCCGCCATGTACGAGGCCAAGCGGGCCGGCCGCTCACGGGTCGTGGCCTACACCGAGTCGGTCCACGAGGAGCTGTCCCGACGGACCGCCTTGCAGGGCGACCTCGAGCACGCGGTCGCCCGCGGGGAGCTGCACGTGGTCTACCAGCCTCTGGTGGCCATCCCCGACGGGCGACCCGTCGGCGTCGAGGCGCTCGTCCGCTGGGACCACCCCACGCGCGGGTCGGTCCCGCCGGGCGTCTTCATCCCCCTCGCGGAGAGCTCGGGCCACATCCTCGACATCGGCCGGTTCGTCCTCGAGGAGGCCTGCCGCAGCGTGCGTGCCCTGCCGCCCGAGCTCGGGCCCCTCGGGTTGTCGGTCAACGTCTCTCCGGTCCAACTGCACCAGGGTGGGTTCGCCGCCGACGTCGAGCAGGTCCTCGACGCGCACGGTTTCGACCCGTGTGCGCTCACCCTCGAGATCACCGAGACGGTGCTGCTCGAGGACGCGCCGGTCGTCCGGTCGGTCGTCGAGCGGCTGCGCACGATCGGGGTCCGCTTCGCCGTGGACGACTTCGGTACGGGGTACTCGGCGTTGCGCTACCTGCGCGACGTGCCGCTCGACGAGCTCAAGATCGATCGCAGCTTCGTGCGGGGCATGGGCGACGGGCCGGCCGCTGCCGCCTTCGCGCTCGCGATGGTCGACCTCGCCGCCAGGTTCGGGCTGCGGACGGTCGCCGAGGGCATCGAGACCGAGCACCAGCTCGCCGCGTTGGCGGCCGAGGGGTGCGACCTCGGGCAGGGCTACCTGTTCGCACCGCCGCTGGCGAGCGAGGACCTGATCGCGTGGCTGCGCGTCCGACGGACGGCCCCCCTGGGGGATCTACGACCCGCGTAGGTCGTCCCGGCCGACGGTCGGTGCGCTGTCCCGTCGGCGCACCTACGGTCGCCGCAGGGACGCCGGGGAGGGCGCTCGGCGGGAGCTGAGGAGCGTGCTGTGCGGACACCGTTGATCGTCGCCGATCACCTCGCCAGGGCGGAGCGGGTCTACCCCGACCGCGTGGCGCTCGTGGACGAACCCGACCAGCCCGCTGCCAGCCTCGGCACGTTGACCTACCGGCAGCTCGCCGAGCTCGCACGGGCACAGGCCGCGGGCCTCGACGAGCTCGGCGTCGGGGTCGGGGAGCGCGTGGCCGTGGTCAGCCAGAACGCCGGCCGGTTGCTCACCTCCTTCTTCGGTGTCGCGGGGTACGGCCGCGTCCTGGTGCCGGTCAACTTCCGTCTCGGACCGGAGGAGATCGCCTACATCGTCGACCACGCGGACGCTCGCGTGCTGCTGATCGATCCCGAGCTCGAGGACCGGTGCGCCGGGATCGATGTCGCGCACCGGTTCGTGCTCGGGCGTGACGACGCGAGCGTGTTCCGGCACGGGGTGACGCCGCAGTCGTGGGCGGATCCCGACGAGGACGCCACGGCGACGATCAACTACACCTCGGGGACCACCGCCCGCCCCAAGGGGGTGCAGATGACGCACCGCAACCTGTGGCTGAACGCGACGACGTTCGGGTGGCACACGGGCGTGAACGACCGCGACGTCTTCCTGCACACGTTGCCGATGTTCCACGCCAACGGGTGGGGGATGCCGTTCACGGTGACCGCCATGGGCGTGCCGCACATCGTGCTGCGCAAGGTCGACGGGCACGAGATCCTGCGACGCATCGAACAGCACGGCGTCACGATGCTGTGCGGCGCGCCGGCCGTGGTCGCGATGGTGCTCGACGCCGCGGCCGAGTGGGACGAGGTCCCGGGACGCGACCGGGTGCGGATCGTCGTCGCGGGCGCACCACCGCCGACGCGGACCATCGAACGGGTCGAGACCGAGCTCGGGTGGGAGTTCATCCAGATCTACGGCCTGACCGAGACCGCGCCCCTGCTGACCATCAACCGCACCCGCGCCGAGTGGGACGGGCTGGACCCGGGGGAGCGGGCCGGCAAGCTCGTCCGCGCGGGTGTGCCGGCGGTCGGTATCGAGCTCGCCATCGACGACGAGGGCGAGGTCCTCGCGCGCGGCAACCACGTCCTCGCCGGGTACTGGCAGCAGCCGGACGCGTCGGCCGAAGCGTTGCGCGACGGGTGGTTCCACACCGGGGACGGGGGCCACATCGACGAGGAGGGCTACCTGTCGATCGTGGACCGCAAGAAGGACGTGATCATCTCCGGGGGCGAGAACGTCTCCTCCATCGAGGTCGAGGACACCCTGCACGCCCACCCTGCCGTCGCCGAGGTGGCGGTCATCGGCGTGCCCCACGAGCGGTGGGGTGAGACGGTCGTCGCGCTCGTGGTACGGGCCGAGGGGCACGAGCACGTCACCGAGCAGGACCTCATCGACCACTGCCGGGACCGGCTCGCCCACTACAAGTGCCCGACGCAGGTCGACTTCCGAGAGGACCTCGCGCGGACCGCGACCGGCAAGCTGCAGAAGTTCAAGCTGCGCGCCCCCTTCTGGGAGGGCGAGGACCGCCACATCAGGGGCTGACCACCTCGAGGTCCGCCTCGTCCAGGAGGCGACCGGCCACGAACCCAGCCGGGCGCCCTGCCCGGACCGGACGAGGATGCACGTGTGAGCATCGATGCCAGCACGTCGGCGCCGCCGCCAGCGCACGAGCTGGCCGGCGGGGACGGTGACAGCGCCGTCGCGCTGCGCGGTCTCACCAAGGTCTACCGGGGCGACATCCGCGCCATCGACGGGGTGGACCTCGTCGTCCCGCGCGGTCAGATGTTCGGCCTCCTCGGTCCGAACGGCGCCGGCAAGTCCACCACCGTCGGCGTGTGCACGACCCGGATCCGGCCGACCGCCGGGTCGGTGCGGATCGAGGGGATCGACGCGGTCGGCGACCCGTCCCGGGTCAAGCGGCGCATCGGCGTGGTGACCCAGGACAACACCCTCGACCGTTCGTGCACGCTGTGGGAGAACCTCGCCTACCACTGCCGCTACTTCGGGTGGTCCGGACGTGGCAGCCGGGCGCGCGCGGACGAGCTGCTCGAACGCTTCCGCCTCGCCGATCGCCGCGACGCCTTCCCGATGCAGATCTCGGGCGGCATGGCCCAGCGGCTGCAGGTGGCCCGCGCGATCGCGCACCGGCCGGCGGTGCTGTTCCTCGACGAACCCACGGCCGGGCTCGACCCGCAGAGCCGCATCGCCCTCTGGGAGCTGGTCGGGGAGCTGCGTGCCGACGGGCTGACCGTGGTGCTGACCACGCACTACATGGAGGAAGCCGAGTCCCTCTGCGACCGGGTGGCCATCATCGACCACGGTCGTGTCCTCGTCGACGACACGCCCGAGCGGCTCATCGCCGCGCACGGGACGGATGCGGTGATCGATCTCCGGTTCGCGGGTGACCCGCAGGAGGCGCTCCTCGATCGCCTCCGGGCGGTCCCCGGCGTGCACGCGTCGGAGCGGCGTGGACCGGTCGTGCGGTTGACCACCGACGACCGTGACGGGTTGCTCGTCAGGATCGTGGCCGCGACCGAGGGCGACGATCTGGTCGACGTGGCCCGGTCGGGCTCGAACCTCGAAGCGGTCTTCATCGCGCTGACCGGGAGGGACCTGCGTGAGTGACCCGGCCGCGAACGCCGGACGGGTGCGTGACCCGGGCCCGGTCCGGGCCGCCGTGCAGACGATCGGCGGGCTCATGGTGCGCGACCTGCGGGTCCTGCGTCGCGAGCTGTACGTCTTCATCAGCCGGACCATCATGCAGCCGCTGCTGTTCGTGTTCGTCTTCGCCTACCTGTTCCCACGCATCGGGCAGGGGGTGGGCGGCGGCGCGGGTGGTGCCGGCGCGGACTTCGCGACCGTCCTCGTCCCCGGGCTGGTCGCCGTGGCGATCATCTTCCAGGGGATCACGGCCGTGGCGCTGCCGCTGTCCAACGAGTTCGGCGGCACCAAGGAGATCGAGGACCGGATCATGGCGCCCGTGCCGGTCCAGGTCGTGGCCCTCGAGAAGGTGCTGTTCGGGGCGTTGCAGAGCGTGCTGGCCGGGCTGGTCGTGCTGCCCATGGTGCTCGTGGTCCCGTCCGCGCCGGTGGACATCACCGTGACCTCGTGGCCGCTGCTGGTGGCGGTCGCGGTCCTGTCGTCGTTGTTGTCGGGCGCGCTCGGGCTGGCGCTCGGCACGTTCGTCAACCCCCGGCAGATCGGCCTGATGTTCTCCCTGGTGGTCCTGCCCCTGACCTTCCTCGGCGCGGTCTACTACCCCTGGGCGGCGCTCGACAGCGTCCGCTGGTTGCAGCTGACGGTGCTGGTCAACCCCCTCGTGTACGTCAGCGAGGGGCTGCGGGCCGCGCTCACCCCGTCGATCGAGACCATGGGCACCGGGGTGTTCCTCGGTGCCCTGACGGCCGCGACCGCGGTGCTGCTCGCGCTCGGGATGCGCGGCTTCGTCCGGCGGACCGTCGGCTGACCGTCGGTCCCCCGACGTGCCGGCCCGTCCGGGTCAGATGCAGCGACCGGTGTCGCCGGGGGACCGCTCGGCGTCGAGCACCGCGTCGAGCTCGACCCGGTCGAGCGCGAACGACGAGGTGGCCTGATCGGGGCTGATGGCGAACACGACACCCACCACGCGTCCGTCGCCGTCGACCACCGGCGCACCCGAGTCGCCCTGTCGCAGCTCGGCGGCGAGGAAGAGCACCTCGCGTTCGGTGCGGTCACGCCCGTAGACGTCCCGCCCCAGCGCCGTCCGCTTGTCGCGGACCTCCGCGGGTGCGACCCGGGGGGTGTCCTGACCGCCCGGGTAGCCGATGACCGCCCCGACGGTGCCGACCTCACCGGTGGCCAGCTCCAGCGGTGCCTGCCCGAGCCCGTCGACGGTGAGCAGCGCCAGGTCCCGCTCCGGGTCGAAGACGACGACCGTGGCGGTGAGCACGTCCCCGTTCGGCAGGCGCGTCTCGACCGTGTCCGCCCCGGCGACGACGTGCGCGTTGGTCACCACGAGACCGTCGGCGACGGTGAACCCGCTGCCCTCGAACCGCCGCCCGCACCCGTCGGTCTCCACGTTGACCGTCGAGGCGGTGGCGCGATCGACCACCTCGGCCGCGATGGGGATGTCCTCCGGCGGTGGCCCGGTGTCCGGCGCGGGCTGCAGATCGGCGAACACCTCGGGGAACCGGCTCGTGGCCACGAGGTTGCGCAGCGCCTGCACCGTGTCCGGCGGCGGAGGCGTCAGGGAGGTCACCGCGTCGACCACCGCCGAGGATCGGACCTGACGTGCGACCCCCCCGGGGACCACCGAGGCGGCGGGCACGAGGAACCAGACCATGGCGAGCACGAGCGCGATCCCGGCCAGCGCACCGGCGCCGCGGTCGATCGAGGACAACGGCGAGCCGGCCACCGAGCGCCGCAGCCGCAGCCCCACCGCCTGGAACGAGGTGGCGACGAGGGTCACGGTGACCGCCAGCACCAGCAGGCCGGCGAAGAGGCGGAGCGCCGGTTGGCCCCCGGTCATCGACAGCGCGTAGGGGACGGTCACGGTCGCCAGCGCGATGCCGGCGACGAGGCCGAGGAACGACGCCGCGCGCGCGAGGAAACCGAGGCGCAGCCCCGTGGCCACCGCGATGGCGATGGCGAGCAGCAGGCCGACGTCGAGGAGGTTCACGGGGCGCACGGTACGTGACGGTGTGCGGACGGCCGGACCGGCGCCGACGTGCGTCCCGACGTGTGCGCGGTCAGTTGCTCAGCGCCCGACGCCGCGCCTCACGGTCGAGGTAGTCGCTCAGACGCGTGTGCAGCTTGGCGGCGGAGAGCTCGGCCTGGGGGTGGTGGCCGTCGCGGCGGGCGATCCACAGCGGTCGGTGCTGTCCGCCCCAGCCGGCGGCCGTCGACAGCGAGACGCGCCAGCCGGGGAACTCGGCCTCGAGCCACGCGACGGCGGCCGTGGCGGTGGCGTCGGGATCGGCAGCGAGCGAGGTCACGGTGAGGTCGGTCACGGACGACTCCTGGACGGTGCGGGGCTCGGTAGGGACAACGACACCCGAGGTTCGTAGATGCCCGAGGGCCGGACGGACACCGCTGATGCGCGCACGTCGCTCCCGACGTCCTCGCTCCGCTCCCGGCCCCCGTCGGCCGGACGGGGTCCGGCTCGACCCGTCGGGTCGTACCGGACGGGAGGCGTGCAGCCGGAGCCCGTACGATGGACGGCTCGCGCGTGTCGGGCCTCCGTCCGCACGCGAACCGCGCGCCGCTCCCGCGGCCGGTGGAGGAGACCGGGTGACCCGCCCGCAGCTGACGTTCGTGCCGTCCGACCTGGTGCCCGCCGGGGGGAGGTTCGCGCTGTGGAGCCCCGAGCGGGATGTCGACCCGGTGGACCTCGGCGCGCAGCTCGACCTGCCCGACGGGGACGGTGACGTCCTGGCCACGGTGGAGGTCGTGGACGGCGGTCTGCGGGCCGTCGACCGTCCGGCGCGTCTGTTGGCGGTCCTGCCGGTCGTGCGACAGCTCGCCGCCCTCCCACCGGGATCGGACTGGCCGGCCTGGCGTCGCCCCGCCGCGTCCGTGCTCGGCTGGTCGGCCGCCGCGAAGCTCGCGCTCGAGCTCGTCGCCGCCGGACGGATCCTGCCCACCTTCCGCACGGCACCCCAGCCGGGCACGGGGCGGGGTGCCTGGCGGGTCGCGACCGCGGGCGACGCCCGCATCGAACAGCTCGCCGCGACCCTCCCCGTCGCCGCGCACGCCGTGCGTCGTGCCGACGGCCGCCTGTGGGCGCCCGACGAGCTCCTGCTGGCGTTCATCGACGCGGTCGCGGACGCCTGCGCGCGCGAGGGTCGCCGTCCGGTCCTCGACCCGCGACGACGCGGTCCACGCCGTCCCTGGCCGCAGATGTGGGCCGACGCCCTGACCGCCGCGGACCCGACCGTCGCCCACCTGCGGGTGCCCGCGGACGAGCTCGCGGCGGAGATCGACGACTGGGCCGCTCCGCTGCTCGGCCGCGACCGCGCGGCGACCGTCCGGCTCGCGGTCCGTCTGCGTCCTCCGCCGTTGCCCGACGCTCCGGGGGACGAGGCGACCCGCCTCGGGGCCAGCGACCTGCCGTGGCGCCTGACCTACCTGCTGCAGTCGACGGTCGACCCGGAGTCCATCGTCCCGGCCGAGGCGGTCTGGGACCGACGGGGGCAGGGTCTGGAGCTCGGGGGACGCCGGGTCGACGATCCGCAGGCCGCGCTCGTGCGCGGGCTCGCGGCCGCGGCACGGCTGTACCCGCCGATCGACCGGAGCCTGTCGGAGGCACGCCCCACCGGGCTCGACCTGACCGCCACGGAGGTCGCCGACCTGCTCGCGGGGGGGACCGATGCCCTCACCGCGGCGGGGGTCGGTGTCCAGGTCCCGCCCGAGCTCCGGCAGGTCGGCGAACAGCGGCTGCGGTTGCGCGTCCGCATCGGACGGGCGACGCCGACCGCGCCCCGGGTCGAGGGGGCGGCCCCGTTGGGCCTCACCTCCCTGACCGACCTCGCCTACGAGGTCGCGCTCGGTGACGACGCCCTGTCGCCCGAGGAGTTCGCCGACATCGTCGCGCTCAAGCAACCGCTGGTGCGGTGGCGCGGGACGTGGGTCAGGGTCGACCACGACGAGGTCGACCGGCTCGGCGAACTGGCCGGGTCGAGCGCGTCCCTCGAGCTGACCGAGGCGCTCGCTGCCGCACTGTCCGGCCAGGCCTACGTCGACGACCTCGGGTGGGTCGAGACCGTCGCGGAGGGGGACTTCGGGACGCTCATCGAGAAGCTGCGGACCGCCGATGCACCGGGGGAGGCGTCCCTGGTCGGCATCCAGGGCACGCTCCGGCCCTACCAGGAGCGGGGCGTCGCGTGGATGCAGCGGCTGTCCGAGCTCGGCCTCGGCGGCGTGCTCGCGGACCAGATGGGCCTCGGCAAGACCATCATGGCCATCGCTCTGCTCGCCGCACGCACCCAGGATCGGCCCCACCTCGTGGTGTGCCCCACGTCGGTGGTGGGCAACTGGGAACGTGAGTTCGCCCGCTTCGCGCCCGACGTGGCGGTGGTGCGCCACCACGGTCCGGAACGTGCCGTGACCCGGCGCGGGTTCCGCCCCGGCACGGTGGTCATCACCTCGTACGCGCTGCTGCGACGCGACATCGGCCTGCTCGAGGACGTCGACTGGGACGTGGTCGTCTACGACGAGGCGCAGCAGATCAAGAACCCGTCGTCCAAGGGGGCGCGGGCCGCCCGGGCGCTGACGGCGCGGACCCGCATCGCGATGACCGGTACCCCGATCGAGAACCGCCTGTCGGAACTGTGGGCCATCGTCGACGTCACCAACCCGGGGCTGCTCGGCAGCCAACGCGCGTTCAACGAGCGTTTCGCCGTGCCGGTCGAGCGCTGGCACGACGAGGCTGCCGCGGTGCGGCTGCGTCGGTTGGTCGCGCCGTTCGTCCTGCGACGGCTCAAGGCCGACCCGGAGGTGGCCGTCGACCTGCCCCCGAAGCAGGAGCTGACCGTCACCTGCACGCTGACCCGGGAGCAGGCGGCGCTCTACCAGGCCGCCATCGACAACGCCTTCGGCGGCGCCGGGCTCGGTGCCACCGCGTTCGAGCGGCGGGGGCGCATCCTGGCGTTGCTCACGGCGCTCAAGCAGATCTGCAACCACCCCGCGCAGTACCTGCGCGACTCGGTCCCGGGTGCCGACCGTCTCGCGGGTCGGAGCGGCAAGCTCGCGCGGGCGACGGAGGTCCTCGCCGAGGTCGTCGACGGGGGTGAGCGCGCGCTGGTGTTCACCCAGTACCGCGAGATGGGGTTGCTGCTCGCGCGCTACCTCGGTGCCGAGCTCGGCCTGCCCGAGGTGCCCTTCCTGCACGGCGGGGTGCCGCTGGCGGCCCGCGACGCGATGGTGGCCCGCTTCCAGGACGACGACGACGCGCCGCCGATCCTGCTCGTGTCGCTGCGCGCCGGCGGGACCGGGCTCAACCTCACCCGTGCCAGCCACGTCGTCCACTTCGACCGGTGGTGGAACCCGGCGGTCGAGGACCAGGCCACCGACCGTGCGCACCGCATCGGCCAGACCCGCACCGTGACCGTCCACACGCTGGTCACCGAGGGGACGATCGAGGATCGCATCGCCGGGCTGCTCGAACGCAAGCGTGCGCTCGCGGACGCGGTCGTCGAGGCGGGGGAGGCGTGGCTGACCGAGCTCGACGACGAGCAACTGCGTGAGCTGGTCGAGCTGTCGACCGGCGACCTCGTCGACGAGGACGACGACGATCCGGACGACGACCCGCGCGTTCCGCCACCTGGACGGCCCGTGCTCACGGCGATCCCGGGAGGCCGGGCGTGAGCGACCCCACGTCCGGCGCCTGGTGGGCGCAGCGCTGGCACGACGTGCTCGACCGGGTCGGGCCCGCGGACGCGCGCCGCGTCCAGCGCGGACGCGCCGTCGCACGCCGCGGCGGGGTCGACGAGCTGTCGATCGAGCCGGGGCGCATCACCGGCCGCGTGCGCGAGGACCGGGTCAGCCCGTACGCCGTGGTCCTGACCTGGCCGGTCCCCGACGCCGCCACGTGGTCCGACGCGGTCGCGGCGCTGTCCGAGGAGGTGCGGACGACGGCCGCCCTGCTCGACGGGGACCTGCCCGAGGAGATCGCCGAGGTCCTGGCCGACGTGGGGGTGCCCCTCACCCCGTCGCCGACCGACCTCGAACGCACCTGCACCTGCACCGAACGGACCTCGTGGTGCCGGCACATCGCCGCGGTCCACACCGCGGCAGGGCTCGCCGTCGCCCGGGACCCGTCGCTGCTGCTGGTGCTGCGCGGGCGGACGCGGGACGAGCTGCTGCGGGCGCTGCGCGCGGATCGTGGGGAGAGCCCGTCACCGGGCGCGGACCTCGACCTGTCGCACGGGCTGTACGAGGCCCGTGGCGACATCGACGCGGTCGTGCTCGCGCCGCACCCGGTCGACGACCCGGCGGCGCTGCTCCTGCAGCTCGGTGACCCACCGGGGGTCGACGACCCGCGACCGGTCGGGCGTCTGATCGAGCGCGCGGCGGCGACGGCGTGGCGGTTGGCAGCCGGCGACGGGGCGGAGGCCGCCGACGAGGAGCTCCTGCTCGCCGAGCTGCGGGCGCACCGGGTCGCGTCGGCTGCGGCGCTGGCGGGCGCGCTCGGCCGTGAGGAGGCAGACGTCCGGGCCCACCTGGACGCGTTGTTCGAGGCGGGCACGGTCCTGCGGACCGGGTCGGGCGAGCGGACCCGCTACCGCGCCCCCTGACCGGGGCCGGCCGCCGCGGCGGTCAGGGCAACCACGCCGAGGGGACGTCGACGAGCCGGCTGCGCAGGTACTCGCCCAACCCCTTCGCCTGCGGATCGGGCCGCACCGCGGACGCGACGCCCTCGCCGAGCAGACCGCCGATCACGACGTTGACCGCCAGCAGGTTCGGGAGCGCCACCACCTCGACGGGCAGCTCGGCGGCCTCCGGCAGCAGCCGGCGGACCGCCTCGGGGGTCCCGGCCACGGCGTACAACCACCCGAGGTGGGCGGGGTCGCGGACCCACAGCCCGACGTTCGCGTCACCACCCTTGTCGCCGCTGCGAGCGCCGACGAGCGTCCCGAGCGGTGCACGGGTGGTGTCGGGCGTCCCCCCGGACGGGGGCCAGGCCGGGACCGCGGGCGACTCGATGGCCGGCAACCGTCCGCTCGGAACGCCGTGCGCGACCCCGGACGGTGTCACCTGGTCACGGCGCCCGTCGGCGTGCACCACCTCCTCGGTGACCTCACCGGCGGGGACCGACGCGGGCCAGTAGCGGCCGAACACCTCGGCGTCGGCCGGCGGGGCGGTGAGGGTGAACCCCGGGTAGGAGGCGAGCCCGATCTCCACGCACGCGTCGGCGAAGCCCCGGCGTCCGATGGCGTCGGCGTCGCGGTGCTGGACGGTCAGCGTCAAGGTCGCGGTCGCCTCGGCGTTGGTCGCCGCATCGGGGCGGTCGGAGCGCACGAGCCGCCAGTCCACGCGGTCGAGGGCGTCGAGGTCGATGCGGGTGGCGAGCTGGCGGCGGACGAGGTCGGCCTTGGTCTCGATGTCCAACCCGGTCAGGACGAAGGTGGCCCGGTTGCGGTACCCACCGACGGTGTTGACCGCGACCTTCAGCTCGGGCGGTGGCGGCTCGCCACGGACGCCGCTGATGCGGACCCGGTCGGGGCCGTCGGACGCGAGCGCGATCGTGTCGAACCGGGTGGTGACGTCGGGACCCAGGTAGCGGGCGGGACCGATCTCGTACAGCAGCTGGGCCGTGACGGTGCCGACGTCGACCAGCCCGCCGGTCCCGGTGTGCTTGGTGATGACGCTGCTGCCGTCCTCGGCGACCTCGGCGATCGGGAACCCGACGTGCTCGAGGCCGGGGACCTCCCCGAAGAAGGCGTAGTTGCCGCCGGTGACCTGCGCACCGCACTCGATGGCGTGCCCGGCCACCACCGCGCCGGCGAGCCGGTCCCAGTCGTCGCGGGCCCACCCGAACCGCCACGCCGCGGGGCCGACCACGAGCGAGGCATCGGTGACACGCCCGGTCACCACCACGTCGGCGCCCCCCGCCAGCGCCGTCGCGATGCCCCAACCACCGAGGTAGGCGTTGGCCGTGATCGGCGGTGCGGCCGGAGCGGTGAGCTGCCCGATCCCGTCGAGCGGGGTCAGCCCGAGTCCACGGTCGCGGAGACCGTCGAGGCGGGGGATGAGGTCGTCGCCGGCCACGTGCGCGATCGACACCTCGACGCCGAGTTCGGCGGCGAGCTCCCCGAGCGCCGACGCCAGACCGGCGGGGTTGAGCCCGCCGGCGTTGACCACCACCTTGATGCCTCGGTCGACGCACGGCGCGAGGATGTCTCGTGCCTGCCGCAGGAAGGTCCGCGCGTACCCGGCGTCAGGAGCCTTCTGCCTGCCGCGCCACAGGATCAGCATGGTCAGCTCGGCGAGGTAGTCGCCGGTGAGCACGTCGATCGGACCGCCCTCGACCATCTCGCGGGCGGCGTCCACGCGGTCCCCGTAGAACCCGGACGCGTTCGCGATCCTCAGCACGTGATCCACATCGTCTCCCGAGGTCGACCCGGCGGGCGACGCTAGTGCGTGCCGTCCCCGTCGCGGCGGTCGAGGAGGTCGCCGCGGGCCATCGCCACCCTGCGCGCGGTGGGCTGTTGCGGGTGTTGCCTCAGGTCGCCCGGTGGGGCTCAGGTACGCCTTCGTGGCCGATGTGGCGCCGGTGTGGCACCCTGGCGTGCGTCGAACGCCCGTCGCGCGGTGTGCTTGAGCCGCGACGCACATCGGCCGACGGGTGACGCGAGGCTCGATCACCCCGCCCGCCCTGGAGGGACCCCCTGCGCGCCATCACGCTCGCCCGCTCCCTCGCGGCCGCGGTCCTCGCGGTGGGCCTGGTCGTGCCGACCCTCGCTGCCGCGCAGACCCCCGACGAGCTGCAGCGTCAGCTCGACCGGACCGCCGGTGACCGCGAGGCGCTGCGCTCGGAGCTCGACACCCGACGCGGGCAGCTGGTCGACGCCGAGGAACAGCTCGCGGCGGTCGGGGCCCGCCTCATCGACGCCCGCGGTCGGCTCCGCGCCGCCGAGGGCCAGCTCGCGCTCGCCGAAGCGGCCGAAGCGGAGGCCGAACAGCGGCGCGCCCTCGCCGTGCGCGACCACGAACGTGCGCAGCGGGCGCTCGGCCGCACCGAGGTCCAGCTCGAGGAGCAGGAGGGCCGGCTCGCCCAGCAGGCCGTCACCGCCTACAAGTTCGGCTCCGCCGGGGCGCGCGCCGGATCGATGGCCTTCGAGATGATGCGTCGTGCCGACGACCCGAACGCCCTGGCCGTCGGGATGAAGCAGCTGTCCAACGCCATCGACGCGCAGGGGGTCACCGTCGCGGAGGTGGCCGACCTGCGCGACGAACGCGTCCGACGCTCGCGGGACGCCGAGGACGCGCGTCGGGACGCGGCCCAGGCCGCGGCGGATGCGGCCGAGCAGGTGCGCTTCACCGAGCAGCTGCGCACCGAGGCCGCGGCCCTGACCGCCGAGGTCGCCGCCGAGGAGGCCGCGCGGACCGAGATGGTCGAACGGTTGCGCGCCGACACCGTCCGTGCCGAGGCCGCCCTCGAACGGATCTCGGCGCGGGAGACCGAGCTCTCGCGCGCGTTGGCCGAGAAGCGTCGCGCTGCCGAGGAAGCCGCCACCCGTACCGGCGGCACGCAGCGCTCCAGCGGCGCAGCGGGTAGCGGCGGTGGTCCAGCTGTCGCCAGCGGCGTGTGCCCGGTGGTCGGGGCCGTGGCCGGGCGCGACTTCTCCAACGACTGGGGCTACCCCCGGTCGGGTGGGCGCACCCACCAGGGCAACGACGTCTTCGCGGCACGGGGCACCCCCATCGTGGCCATCGCGGACGCGGTGATCACCAAGGCCAACCGCAGCGATTCCGGCCTCGGTGGCCTGAGCGTCACCTACCGGACCGCCGACGGCAGCGAGTGGTACAACGCCCACCTCGACGCCGTCGCCGAGGGCATCGCGCCGGGCGTGAGCGTCAGCCGTGGTCAGACCGTGGGGACGGTGGGCAACACCGGCAACGCCCGGACGACCCCACCGCACAACCACATCGGTCGTCGCTACGGCGGCACCTGGGTCAACCCGTGGCCGACCATCGCACCGCTCTGCCGCTGAGCGTCGCGGGTCCGCGTGGTTCAGCGCTCGTCGCGGTGGGCGAGCCAGCCGTCGAGCTCCGTGCCGAGGTCCTGCAGCTCCTCGCGTTCCTCGTCGTCGACGGCTGTGGTGATGCTCCGACGCCCGGGGTCACGGTCGGCGGCACGCCGCCGCCGCCGGGACCAGATGGGTGGCAGGATGCTGACGAGCTGCCGGTCCTCCTTGGCGGCCTGGAGGAAGGCCCGCCCGGCCGGTGAGTCCGGCAGTCCGGCCTCGTCCTCGGGGACGTCCAGGTCCACCCGCCACAGACCCGTGGTCTCCAGCTCCCGTCGGGCCCCGAGGTGGTCGAACACCTCCAGCATCGCGACGTTGCCGTCCATCACGTAGCTGCGGAAGACGTCGACACCGTTGCTGCGGGCCCGCGCCGCCAGGGCGCCGAGCAACAGCGTGCCAGCTCCCTGTCCGTGGTACTCGTCGGCCACCGTGATGGCGGCCTCGGCGACGTCCGGCTCGTAGGGCTCGCGGATGTAGCGAGCGACGCCCACGCCCGGTCGTTCCGGGCGGCGGTGGTCGAGGGCCACGATGGCCTCGTGGTCGACGTGGTCGACCTCGGTGAGGTAGCGCAGCTCCTCGTCGGTGAGGTGGTCGACGGCGCGTTGGAAGCGCAGGTAGCGCGACGCGGGGGACAGGCGCGTGACCCCCTCGGCCAGCCGTACGCGGTCGGCGGCGCGGATCTGGCGCAGGAGGACCGGCGAGCCGTCGCGGAGCTTGACCCGACGGAACCAGCCCCCGGGCTCGACCTCGAACGGGCCGAGCTCGGGATCGGTCGTGTCATCGGGGCTGCTCACGGCGCGCGGTCCGGTCGTCGGCGGGGAACGTCGGCGGGGAACGTGGGCGGGGAACGTCGGCGGGCGCGGCGGGGATCGGCCGGCGGACGGCCACCGGTCGGCCGTGGTCCGGCGACGCCCCACACGTCAGGCTAGCGAGGTGGCCCGCCCGCTCGTCCGGGCCCGAGGTGAACCCCGACGGCCGTGGCGTCTAGCCTGCGCCGTCCCCGCCCCACCGGTGGACCTCCCCACCCGCCCCCCGCCCCTTCGCTCGGAGACACGTCGGTGCCGAAGCAGCTGCTCCTGATGATCGGTGGCATGGTCGCCGCCGGCGTCCTCGTGGTCGCCGGTCTGATCGCCTTCCTGCTCCCCCCGGACGTCCTCGGTCCGACCACGGCGGAACGCGCCGCCGAGGAGGAGGAAGCCGCGCAGGCGGAGGCCGAGGGGGACGAGGGGGACGAGGGGGACGAGAACCTCGGTGAGGCCGACGATCCCGCGGAGGGCACCGGTTCGGAGCAGTCGCCCGACGACGAGGCCGCCGAGGACGCGCCCGGTGGCGGCGACGGGTCGAGCCCCGACACCGAGGCGGGCGGCGACCCGGAGACCGGGGGCGAGGACACCGGCGAGATCGCGGACGCCGAGGTCGAAGGGGACGCCGACGCACCCGCACCCGGGGCCTGACCGGTCCGTCAGCCGCGCGGCCAGGCGGCGGCGAGCTCCACGCCGAGCTCGCCGAGCCGGGTGCTGATCGCGGCCTTGGTGGCGGCACCGAGCGGCCGGCCCTGCCGTACGCGTCCGGAGCTCAGCGTCCCGCGCTGGCGCCAGGCCTCCTTACGGACCGTCGTCCCGGCGCTGCCGGCCTCCAGACGGAGGTAGCCGCAGGCGATCAGGTGCAGCTCCCGTGCGTCGCGGACGTCGGTCGCCGCCCGGCGCACGACCCCGGTGACGTGTTCGGGGACCGCGGTGGCGGCCGCGGTCCCGTGCGCGCCCGCATCCAGCTCCTCGGGGAGGAACAGCCCAGCGAGGCCACCGAGCACGGTCACCTGCGCGGCCACCAGGGCCGCGACGGCGTCCGGGACCGGGACCGCTTCGTAGAGCACCGCGCTCGCGTCGACCGCGGTGACCAGCGCGGCCAGGTCCGCGGCCGTCCGCGCCGCGCCGCTGACGCCGGGGACGTGGTGGAGGACCAGCGGCACCCCGAGCTCGGCGATCCGACCGAGGTGCTCGGCGGCGCCTCCGGGCGCGGACGCGGGTGCGCCGAGCGGCACCGCGAGCAGGTCGGCGCCGGCGTCGTGCAGCCGGAACGCGGTCGCGAGCTGGCCGGGGCCCGGTGGCCCGATGCCGGCCACGACCGGCAGGCCGCCGGCACCACGGCGGGTCGCCCGGACCACGGCGGCACGCTCGTCGTCGTCGAGCAGGCCGGCTTCGCCGGCGACCGGGTCGAGGACGCTGACCGCGTCGGCGCCCGCCGCGGCGACCGCCGCTGCCACCGCCGATTGCGCGTCGAGGTCGAGCGAGGCATCGTCGTACATGGCCGTGGGTACGGCCAGCGGCAGCCGGACGGGTAGCGGTTTCGCGCTCATCGGCCCGACCGTACCGCCCGCAGGTCCGAACCCACCGCCGACGACGTCCACCGCCCGGGTGACGCACCGGCCACCGGAGCCCCCGTGTCCCTGACCGACCGAGCGCCCACCACGGCGATCCGAGTCGACCACCTCGCTCCCGCGCCGCTCGCCGCGCTGGCGGGTGCCGCCGCCGTCGCGGTGTCGCTGGCTGCGATCGAACTGCTCGCCGGCACGACCACGCTGGTGCCCTCCGTCGTCGATGCCGTCAGCCAGCAGGTGATCCCGCGGACGCCCGTCGGCGTGACACGGTGGGCCATCGCCGCGTTCGGGACCGCGGACATCGCGGTCCTGAACGCGGGGACGACGCTGCTCGCGCTCGCGATCGGGGCCGCGACCGCGGTCGCGGCCCGACGTTCGTTCGCGACCGCCGTGGTCGTCTTCGCCGGCTTCGCCCTCCTCGGACTGGGCGCCAGCGTCGCCCGCGCCGAGGCGGCCTTCCCGCTCACCCTCGTGGTCCTCACGGCGGGTGTCAGCCTCGGCCTCGTGGTGCTGCACCACCTGCTCGGCCGCCTCGACGGGGAGGCGGCCCGACGCGCCGCCGCGGCCGCCGCGCGTGGCGACACGGCGCCGGGAGCGCTCGAACGGCGCCGCTTCCTGCGGGCGGTCGGCGGGGTCGCGGTCGCGTCCGTGATCGCGGCGGGGACGGGGCGGTTCGTGCTGCGTGGCGACCTCGCGGTCGTCGATCCGGCCGCCATCGCCCTGCCGAGCCCCGCTCGCGCGCTGCCGGACCTACCAGCCGACGCAGGGCTCGACGTGCCGGGCGTCACGCCGCTGTTCACGCCGAACGACGGGTTCTACGTCATCGACACCGTCGTGGCCGTCCCGCAGGTCGATCCCGCCACCTGGTCGCTGCGGATCTTCGGCGCCGTCGATCGTGAGCTGGTGCTGAGCTACGACGACCTGCTCGCCCTCCCGCTCGAGGAGGTCGACGTCACCTTGAGCTGCGTGTCCAACGAGGTCGGCGGGGGCCTGGTCGGCACCGCCCGCTGGCTCGGGGTGCGCCTGTCCGAGCTCCTCGCCCGTGCCGGGGTGCAGGAGGGGGGTGAGCAGGTGCTCGGCCGGTCGGTCGACGGCTTCACCGCCGGTTTCCCCACCAGCGTCCTCGCCGACGGGCGTGACGCCATCGTCGCCGTGGGCATGAACGGGGCGCCGTTGCCGACCCGGCACGGCTTCCCCGCCCGTCTGGTCGTCCCCGGCCTCTACGGCTACGTCTCGGCGACCAAGTGGTTGACCGAGATCGAGCTGACCGGCTGGGAGGTGGACGGGTACTGGATCCCACGCGGCTGGGCCAAGGAGGGGCCGATCAAGACCCAGTCGCGCATCGACGTGCCGCAGCCGGGCGCCGGGGTGGTGGCGGGCGACGTCGTGGTCGCCGGTATCGCCTGGGCACCGGTCCGGGGGATCGACCGGGTCGAGGTCCGCCTCGACGACGGGCCGTGGGTCGACGCGCAGGTGGGCGAGGCGCTCGCCGCGGGGACGTGGGTCCAGTGGCACGCCACCGTCCCGGTCCTCCCCGGGGACCACACGGTGCAGGTCCGGGCCACCGACGGTGACGGCCAGCCACAGTCGGCGGGTCCGGCGCCACCCGCTCCCGACGGCGCGGAGGGGTGGCACCGCGTGAGCTTCCGCGCGACCTGACCCGTCCGGGTGGACGGTGGCCGGTGCCTGTGCGACCCTTCCCCGCCGCGCGTGGACCGGGGCCGAACCTCGAGCGGGAGGAGCTGACGTGCGTCGCACCATCGCTGCGCTGCTCGTGGGCGTGCTCGGGGCTGCCTGCGGGACCGCGCAGGCGACCTCACCCCAGGTGACCCTCGACGTGGTCATGGCCGACGACTGGGAGACCGCGCCGGCCGTCCGCGAGGTGATCCGCGAGTTCGAACGCGACCGCGGTGTGCGCGTCCAGGTCCAGGCCGCACCCTTCTCGCAGATCCCCGACCTGGTGCGCAACGCCATCGACCTCGGGGAACCGTTCGACCTCGCCCACTGGCACGCCTTCGCCGCCGGCGCGGACGACATCGCCGAGCCGCTCGACGACCTGTGGCGCGACGCGGGGTGGGACGAGCAGCGGTTCCTGCCCGGCGCGGTCGACGACGTCACCTGGCGCGGGATCCGCTACGGCATCCCGCTCGACGTCAACGCGCTCGTGCTGCTCGTCAACGGCGAGGTGCTCGGCCGTGCCGGTCTCGACGGCGCCGATCTCGCGGACGTCGCCGGGTTCGTCGACGCCGCCCGCACCATCAGCGAGGTCGACGGGGTCGACTACGCGCTCACCCTGTCCGCGTCGAGCTGGTCGGCCTACGGCTGGGTGCGTGCCTTCGGCGGGGACGTGCTGGAGTTCGACGACGACGGCGAGGTGACCTTCACCTTCGACGACCCGCGCACGATCGAAGCGATCGGGACCCTGGGGACGCTGGCGGCGGAGGCCATCGCGACGCCGCCGTTCGCTCCCGACCTCGCGCTCGACTCGGTGTCGGCGCTGACGACCGGTTCCGTGGCGATACACGCCTCGGGATCCTGGGACCTCCCCGTGGCCCGCCGCGCGCGTTCCACCGCGGTCAGCGAACACATCACCGTCCTGCCGATGCCACGGGGGCAGGGCGACACCGGCACCGTCCTCGGGGGCAGCAGCCTGTTCGTCCCGCGCGGCGCCGAACAGCGCGAGCTCGCCTTCGCGCTCGCGCAGGCCCTGACGGCGGACGCCGCGGGGTTGCGGCTGGCCGAGGAGGAGGGACGCCTGCCGGCCCGGGTCGACCTCTACGACCACCCGATGTTCGCCTCCTCGCCCGACCTCGAATCGTTCGTCGGCCAGCTGTCCGAGGCGAGCGTCATGCCGCTGATCGCCTTCCCCGACCTCGCCACGGCGTTCAGCACCGCCCTCGAGCGGGTGCTCAAGGGACAGGCGACCGCCGAGGAGGCCATGGGGCAGCTCCAGGAGCTCGCCGAGGCCAGCGGCCCGCGGTGAGCCGGCGCAGCAGCCGGGGCGGTGGCTTCGGGCGGTCGTTGGCACCCAAGCTGTTCGGGGCGTTCGTGGCCGTGCTCGCGCTCGCGAGCCTGACCACGTTGCTCGTCGAGACCAACCTGACGCGCGCCGAGCTGTCCTACCGGGCCGAGGAGCTCGCGGCCGAGCAGGCGGCGGCGTACCGCAACCAGCTCCGCGCGGAGGAGGCGGGCACCACCCGCGGACTGTCGGCCTTCGTGCAGCAGGTGCAGATCGAGAACGAGGGCGCGCGGGCGCTGCTGGACGCGACCGGCGTGGCCCGGCTCGCGGGCCAGTTCACCCTCGCCGCCGCGTTCGACCTGCAGACCACGGAGGCCAAGCTGGAAACACCGTCGCGGGACGTCATCGTCGGGCCGCCGGACGACCCCGCGTTGCTCGTGGAGCTCGGGTCACGTCGGGCGCAGCGCCGCGTCGTCCCGATCGTGGATCTCGACGGCCGCGACAGCGGGTGGGGTGTGATCTACACCCTGCCGTTCAGCGACGCGGAGGACCGCGTCGTGCTGGCGGTCGGCAGCGTCCTCGACGACGAGTACGCCCGGGACGTGCGCGGGTTCGTCGGGGTGGACGACGTGGAACTGGTCGTCGACGGGGAGGTGGTCTCGTCGACCGTCGATCCGGTGCTCGGCGACCCTGCGCTGCCGCTGCGCACCGCGTCGGGCGACGTCGGCACGAGCACCGTGCAACAGGTCGAGGGCGAGGACCGCCTCGTGACCTACCTGCCGCTGACCGTCGGTGACGCCTGGGGCGTCACCGCCCACGTCGGTCTGCTGGTCGACGACCCGCTGGCGCCGCTCGACGCGCGGCTCGCCCGGTTCCGCGCCCTGATGATGCTGCTGCTCCTGGTGCTCGGCGCGGTGCTGGCCTTCGCGATCGCCACCGTCATGACCCGGCCGCTGGTCCGCCTGACCCGGACGGCGCGGGCCATCGCCGGCGGCGACCTCGACGCCTCGTTCATCGTCGACCGGCGCGACGAGATCGGCCAGCTCGCGGACGCGCTCGAACGTATGCGTCGCGCGCTGCGCACCCAGCTGCTGGTGATCGGCCAGCAGGCCGATGCGCTCCAGGAGGCGGCCCGGCGGGTGGTCTCCTCCGGTGACCGGGAGCGTCAGCGGCTGGCGCACGACCTGCACGACGGCATCCAGGGGCGCCTGGTGGTGATGCGGATGCAGATCGGTTCGGCCCGCAGCCGCCTGCGTCGTGACCCGGACGCCGTCGACGAGGTCGCCGACGAGCTGAACACGGCCATCGACGAGGTCCTCGACCAGCTGCGAGAGACCGGCCAGGCGCTGTACCCCTCGATCCTGCGCGACCGGGGGCTCGGCGGCGCCTTGCGCAGCCTCGCCGGCCGATCGCGTACCCCCATCGAGGTCGAGCTCGAACCCGACCCGCTGCCGCGCCTCGACGAGGGGCTCGAGGCCGGGGCCTACTTCATCGCCTCCGAAGCGGTCACCAACGCCCTCAAGCACGCCGGCGCCCCCCGGATCCGGATCCGGGTCAGCCGGGAGTCCGACGCCATCCGCGTCGAGGTCCGCGACCAGGGCCGCGGGTTCGACCCGGCCGAGGTCGACCGCGTCGGTGGGCTGCAGAACCTGCGCGACCGGGTCAACGCGCTCGGTGGGAGCCTGCGCATCGTGACCCGCCCCGGCGAGGGGACCCAGGTGACCGCGCTGCTACCGGTCGCGGTCGACGGGACCACGACCGGCGAGCTCGCCACGCTGGAGGTAGAACAGGACGGCGGCGACCCGTCGGTTGAGATCGAGCTCCTCTGACAGGCCGAGCTTGCGGAAGATCGCGTTCGAGTGCTTCTCCACGGACCGGTCGCTGATCGACAGCTCGCGGGCGATGGCGGCGTTGCCCTTCCCCGATGCCATCAGCCGGAGCACCTCGAGCTCGCGGGGGGTGAGGCCCGCCAGCTTCGAGGCGGAGCGTCGGCGCTGGGCCTCGAGCAGCGCCGAGACGATCTTCGGATCGAGCATCGACCCGCCGGCCCGGACCTCCTCGATGGCCTGCAGCAGGCGGTCGGCGTCGCCGAGCCGCTCCTTGAGCAGGTAGGCCAACCCGTTGGAGCCGTCCTGGAGCAGCTCGAGGGCGTACTCGGGGTCGGCGTGCTGGGACAGCATCACGATGCCGGTGCCGGGGTGGTCGACCCGGACGCGCCGCGCGAGTTCGATGCCCTCGGTGGTGAAGCTCGGAGGCATGCGGATGTCGAGGATCACCACGTCGACCGGTGCCGCGGCGAGCAGGGCGAGCAGTTCGGTGGGATCGCCGGCGGTCCCTCGGACCTCGAGCCCCTCCACCGCATCGAGCACGGAACGAGCGCCCTCGCGGACGAGGTAGTCGTCCTCCGCGATCAGCAACGTCGTCGGCACCGAGCCTCCCGGCAGCGTGGCGGTCCTGCACCCTAGCGGCGGCGATGTCTGCGCCGCGCAGGGAGGTGTGGACGGCCGGCCGGGTGGGCACGCCGCCCCATCCGAACGGAGGGGGTGGTGGTGGCACCACCACGGCAAGACGGGTGCCCGCACGGTTGGCGGCTGCGGTCCCGCCGGCCAGTATGTGCACAGCACGGGCACGGCGACCACGTCAGCCACGGACCGGCCGCCCGGCCGAGGTCCGACGTGGAAGTCCGCGCATCCCGACCAGTCGGGGAGCGTGGCGTCGTGGTCGGACGGGGGGCGGCCACGGCGGTACCCGAGCCCCGCACCACGGTGCGGTTCCGGGACCCGTCGGATGAGCGCGGCGCACGGTGACCACGGGAGCGGTCACCGAGCGCCGCCTCGTCGTTGCCTCGTCGTTGCCTCGTCGTGTCCGCCATCACCCCGTCCCGACGGTCTCCAGCCCCGAACCTGGGTGCGCCCGGGTGTTCCGGGCGCACGGCGGTCGGAGGCGACGTGCGTATCGCGGTGGTGGGGACGGGCATCTCGGGGTTGGCGGCCGCGTGGTTGCTCGCCGACCGGCACGAGGTGCACGTCTTCGAACGTGAGCCCCGGCTCGGTGGTCACACCAACACCGTGGCCGTCCCCCGTCCGGCGGGTGACGGCCGCCCCGGCACGGTCCCGGTCGACACCGGCTTCATCGTCCACAACGAGGCCACCTACCCGCTGCTCGTCCGCCTGTTCGACGAACTCGGTGTCGCCACCCAGCCCTCCGACATGTCGTGGTCGTTGCGCTGCGAGCGGTGCGAGCTCGAGTACGCCGGGAGCGCGCGGGGGATCGTGGCGCAACCGGCGAACCTGGGGCGCCCGTCGTACCTGCGCATGCTGGCCGACATCGCCCGGTTCAACCGTCTCGGACGGTCGCTGGTCGGTGACCAGCGGGCGACCGCCGTCCCGCTCGGTCGCTTCCTGGACGCGGCCGGCTTCGGTCACGGGTTCCGGCGGCACTACCTGGTGCCCATGGCGGCCGCGATCTGGTCGTCGGGCACCGCCGCCATCGAGGACCTGCCGCTCGGCACCCTGCTGACCTTCTTCGCCAACCACGGGCTGCTCGGCGTCCGTGGCCACCACCCCTGGCGGACCGTCGTCGGCGGCAGCTCCGCCTACCTCGCGCCGCTGACCGCACCGTTCGCCGACCGCATCCACCGCGGGGACGGGGTCGCCGTGGTGGAGCGCGACCACGACGGTGTCACCGTCCGGACCACCTCGGGGGCCTCGGACCGGTTCGACGCGCTCGTGCTCGCCACCCACGCCGACGAGGCGCTGGGGCTGCTCGCCGACCCGAGCATCGAGGAGAAGGAGCTGCTCGGCGCGTGGTCGTACAGCGACAACGCGACCTGGTTGCACACCGACACCGCGCTGATGCCGCGGTCACCGCGCGCCTGGGCGTCGTGGAACTACCTGCTCGAGGGCTGCGACGAGCCGACGCAGCGGGTATCACTGAGCTACCACATGAACCGGCTCCAGTCGCTGGACGAACCGCGCGAGTACGTCGTGACGCTGAACCCCGCGGTCCCACCCCGGCCGGGGACGGTGCTGCGCCGCTTCGACTACACCCACCCCACCTACAGCCGGGAGGCGGTCGCCACCCAGGACCGGCTGGACGAGCTGAACGGCCAGAACCGCACCTTCCACGTGGGTGCCTACCAGCGCTACGGCTTCCACGAGGACGGGTTGTGGTCGGCCGTGCGTGCCGTCAGCCACCTCGGCATCCGGTGGCCGGCGTGAACCGCCGTTCGGCCCTCTACGTCGGGACCGTGGCCCATCGGCGCTACGCGCCACGACCGAACGCCTTCCGTTACCCCACGTACTGGGCGCTGATCGACGTCGACGAGCTGCCGGAGCTCGACCGCCGCGTGCGTGGCTTCGGCTACCGACGACCGGCGTTGGTCGGCTTCCGCGACAGCGACCACCTCGGCCCCGCCGATCTGCCGGTACGCACCAAGCTCGCCGCCTGGCTGGCGTCCCAGGGCGTCGGGCTCCCGGCCGGTCGGCTCGAGGTGCTCACCAACCTGCGCGTCCTCGGGCACGTGTTCAACCCGGTCAGCTGGTGGTTCTGTCGCGACCTCGACGGCCGGGTCGCGCTCGTCGTCGCCGAGGTCAGCAACACCTTCGGCGAGTCGCACCGCTACCTGCTCGACGACCTGACCGTCGCCCCCGACGGCACGCTGCGGGCCGGGGCACCCAAGCGGTTCCACGTGTCCCCGTTCCTCGGGACCGAGGGGCACGACTACCGGTTCACGTTCCGTGCGCCGGGGGAGGAGGTCCACGTCCGTGTCGAGGTGGACACCGACCGGCTCGCCACGCGCGACGGCCGCGTCCTCACCGCCTCGCAGTGGGGGACCCGGCGGCCGTTCACCAGCCGGGACCTGGCCGCCGTGCTGCTCCAGCACCCGCTCGTGACGCTGCACACCGTCGTGCGCATCCACCGGCAGGCGTGGCGTCTGTGGCGCCAGCGGACCCCCTTCCACCGCAAGCCGATCCCCCGCGGTGACGGCGGCAGGCTGCCCGAGCGGCATCCGGCGCCCGTCCGTGCCACGCCCATCCGGGCCGGTCGTGCCGTCGAACCGCACCCGAACCGTCCCGCCGAGGAGCTCGTCCCGTGACCGTGACCCGATCGACCGAACGCCCGCTCGAGACGCTCCCCGACCGGGCCTCGACCCGCGACGGACGCCCCGCCACGGCCGCGGAGCGGCGGGCCCTGGGCACCGTCGCCGGCATGCTCGCCCAGCTCCAGGTCGGCCAGCTCGCCGTCCGCCTGCCGGACGGTCGGGAGCGCACCTTCGGTGACGCGACCAGCGAGCTGCGCTCGACCATCGACGTGCACGACTGGCGCTTCCTGACCGACCTCCTGCACGGCGCCTCGGTCGGGGTGGGCGAGTCCTACATGGCCGGGCGGTGGACCTCGGACGACCTGGTCGCCCTGATCCGCATCGTCATCGCCAACCGGCGGGCGCTGCGGCGGATCACACCGGCCGCCCTGCTGAACATCGCCGGTGACAAGCTCATCCACGCCGTCCGCGCCAACCGCCTCGGACGGTCCAAGCGCAACATCGGTGCCCACTACGACCTGTCGAACGAGCTGTACGCGCTGTTCCTCGACGAGACGATGACCTACTCGGCGGCCTACTTCGACGGCCCGACGGTCTCCCTCGAACAGGCGCAGGAGGCCAAGTACGCCCGGCTCGCGGGCAGGATCCGGCTGGGCGCGGACGATCACGTGCTGGAGATCGGGTGCGGGTGGGGCGGCTTCGCGTCGTACGCCGCGCGCACCTTCGGCTGCCGCGTGACCGGCATCACGCTCTCCGAGGAGCAGGCGGTCTACGCCCGCGACCGGATGCGCCGCGAGGGCCTCGACCACCTCGTCGACATCGAGGTCGTCGACTACCGCCAGGTCCGCGGCCGTTTCGATCGCATCGTGTCCATCGAGATGCTCGAAGCCGTCGGCCACCGCTACCTCGACACCTACTTCGCCGCCATCGACCGGCTGCTCGCACCCGACGGGCTGGCCGCGATCCAGGTCATCACCATCCCCGAGCAGCGCTACGACGCCTACCGGCGGCGGCCCGACTTCATCCAGCGCTACATCTTCCCCGGCGGGCACCTGCCCTCCCTGGAGGCGATGGCCGGGTCGATGGGCGACGCCTCCGAGCTGTACGTGGAGCACAGCGAGAACATCGGCGTCCACTACGCCGAGACGCTGCGACGCTGGCGTGAACGCTTCCTGGCCAACGTCGACGAGGTCGAACGGCTCGGCTTCGACCGCCGCTTCGTGCGGATGTGGGAGTTCTACCTCGCCTACTGCGAGGGCGCGTTCCTGGCGCGGTACATCAACGACCTCCAGCTCGTGCTCACCCGACCGATGAACGGCGCGCTCGGCGTGGGGCCCTACGGCCGCCAGCTCGTGCCGGTACGCGAGGCCGACCTGCCGCCCCGCCGCCTGCGGGGCGCCCGCGAGGGCGTGGCGTGAACCGTCCGTTCGCGGCCACCCTGGCGACGGCGGGCGACCGGGTGACGGACGCCGTCATCGACCACGGTGTGCTGCCCGACGCGGTGCTCCGTGCCCTGATCCGTCGCATGCTGCGACGCCGCCGCCGGGCGATCACCGCCGGAGGCGTCGAGGCCCGCAGCGAGCGCAAGCGGGCGCTGCTGCGCGAGCTCGCCGATGCGCCGCTGGCGATCGCGACCGACGCGGCCAACGCCCAGCACTACGAGGTACCGACCGGGCTGTTCGAGCTCATGCTCGGCCCGCACCTGAAGTACTCGTCCGGGTACTGGCCCCGCGGGGTCACCACCCTCGCAGGCGCGGAGGAGGCGATGCTGGCGCTGACCTGCGAGCGCGCCGACCTCGTCGACGGGCAGGACGTGCTCGAGCTCGGGTGCGGGTGGGGGTCGCTGACGCTGTGGATGGCGGCGCGCTACCCGCGCTCGGCGATCACCGCGGTGTCCAACTCGGCGACGCAGCGGGCGTACATCGAAGGGCAGGCCCGCGCACGCGGGCTCACCAACGTGCGTGTGCTGACCTGCGACGTGAACCGGCTCGGGGCGCCCGACCACGCCGAGGTGGTGACCCCCGGGTCGTTCGACCGCGTCGTCTCGGTCGAGATGTTCGAACACGTGCGCAACCACCGTCAGCTCACCGACCGCATCGCGACCTGGCTGCGGCCGGACGGCGCGCTGTTCGTCCACGTCTTCGCCCACCGCAGCGATGCGTACCCGTTCGACACGGGGCGACGGGGCGACTGGATGGCCCGGCACTTCTTCACCGGTGGGCTGATGCCGTCCGACGACCTGCTCCTGCACGCCGTCCGCAGCCTCGCCGTCGACGACCACTGGGCCGTCTCCGGACGCCACTACGCCCGCACGCTGCGCGCGTGGCTCGACCGTCTCGACGCCGACCGCGACGCGGCCGTCAGCGTGCTGGCGGCGACCTACGGCTCGCGCGCCGCCCGCCGCTGGCTGCACCGCTGGCGCGTGTTCGACATCGCCTGCGAGGAGCTGTTCGCCACCGCCGGCGGGGACGAGTGGCACGTCAGCCACTACCGGTTCACCTCCCCGTCCGCCTGACGGACCCACCGCGAGGTCCGCACGCAGCACCTACGACGGCGGCTGACCCGACCTGGCCGGTTCGGCCGCGGGACCATCGGCGGCGCCCGGGGCGGTGTCGGGGGCGGCGCCCTCGCGGTCGTCGCCACGCAGCCGCTTGACCCAGAAGGCGACGTAGGCGATCAGGGCGAGCAGCGCGAAGCTCCACCACTGCAGTCCGTACGACAGGTGGCTGCCCTCCGAGAACGGCTCCTCGGCGCGCAACGCCGGCAGACCGTCGAGTCCGCGTGCTGCTGCAGCCTCGGACGCGACGGGCGCCGGGTCCTGCGCCGTGGCGGTGAGCAGCATCGGCAGCACCGGCCCGGGCAGCTGCCCGGCGATCCGGTCCACGTCGGGGACCTGCAGGATCGTCAGCTCGCCGGTCTCGAGGTTGCGCGGACCGATGCGCGGCTCCGGCACGCTGCGTTCCAGGTACCCGGTCACCGTCACCGTCCCGGTCGGGGGCGCGGCCTCGGCCAGCGGAGGTGGTCCGAGCTCGCGTGGCACCCAACCCCGACGGACGAGCACCAACGACCCGTCCTCGAGCTGCAGCGGCACGAACGAGTCGCGACCCGTCTGCCCCTGGAACTCGCGACCCTCGAGCAGCAGCTCCTCGTCGGCGAGGTAGGTGCCGGTGGCCGTGACGCGGCGGTACTCGAGCGCGCCGTCGCCGAGCTCGCCCACCGTCCCGGCGTCCGCACCGGCCAGGCCGGCGTCCCGTGCGAGGTCGACCGCGTCGAGCGGCGCCGCAGCGAGGCGTTCCTCGAACCGGGCGTTCTGCTCCCGGCGTTCGTCGAGGCGCTGGAACTGCCACTGTCCGAGGGAGGCGAGGACCGCCACCACGGCGATGACCACCAGGTGGGAGACGAGCGCGCTCGGGCGCAGGAGGGTCCTGATCACGTCCACGAAGGTACCGGCGACCGCGACCGACCCCGCGCCGGCCGGCGTCACCGGTGGCGGCTGACCCCCACCCGGACGTCGCGTGCACCCATCCGGGCCGCATCGGCGGTGCGATCGTCCGGCATCCGCTGGGACTCGAGCTCGGCGTCGACCCGCGCCTGGTAGTGGGCGAGTTCGTTGGCGACGTCGTCCTCGTCCCAGCCGAGCACCTCGCCCATCAGCGGGGCGACGCAGCGCGCGGCCGCGAGTCCGCGGTCGAAGGTCTCGATCGAGGTGCGCGTCCGCCGGGTGAGCAGGTCGTCGAGGTGCAACGCCCCCTCGTGGGAGGCCGCGTACACGGCCTCGACCTTGAGGTAGCCGTCGGCGCCGTCGATGCGCTCGCCGAGCTCGGGACGGTCGGTGAGCAGGTCGAGGACCTCACCGACCATCGCCCCGTAGCGCGACAGCAGGTGCTCGATGCGGCTGACGTGGAGCCCGGTCTCCTCGGCGAGGCGACGCCGGCGGTTCCACAGCGCGGCGAACCCGGACGCCCCGAGCAGCGGCGTGCGCGCGGTCGCCGAGGGCGGCACCCGCTGGTGCAGGTTGTGCGCGGCCGCGTCGATGACGTCCTCGGCCATCACGCGGTAGGTGGTGTACTTGCCGCCGGCGACGGTGATCAGGCCCGCCGCGGTGGTCGCGACCGCGTGCTCGCGCGACAGCGTGCTGGTCGCTTCGGACTCGCCGGTCAGCAGGGGCCGCAGGCCCGCGTACACCCCCTCGACGTCGGCGTGGGAGAGCGGGGTGCGCAGGACCCGGTTGACCCGGTCCAGCAGGTACTGGATGTCCCGGGCGGACGCGGCCGGGTGGGCGAGGTCGAGGTCCCAGTCGGTGTCGGTGGTCCCGATGATCCAGTGACGCCCCCACGGGATGACGAACAGCACGCTCGTCTCGGTGCGCAGGATCAGGCCGCTGTCGCTGTGGATGCGGTCCTTGGGGACCAGCAGGTGGACGCCCTTGGAGGCCCGCACCTGGATGCGTCCGCGTCCCGCCATGGCTTGGATGTCGTCGGCCCACACGCCGGTCGCGTTGATGACCTGACGTGCCCGCAGCTCGAGCTCGCGGCCGGCCTCCTGGTCGACGACGCGGACCCCGACGACCCGTTCCCCCTCCCGCAGCAGCCCGGTGACCCGGGTGGAGGTCGCCACCTCGGCCCCGAACGCGGCGGCGGTCCGGGCCAGCTCCATGGTGTGGCGCGCGTCGTCGACCTGCGCGTCCCAGTACCGGATCGCGCCCACGAGGGCGCTGCGTCGCAGCGCCGGGACCAGGGCGAGCGCGCCGCGGCGCGTCAGGTGCTGGTGGCGGGGCAGCTGGCGCGCGCCACCGATGGTGTCGTACAGGGTCACCCCGGCGCCGACGTACAGCCGCTCCCACCCGTGGGAGGTGAGCGGGTACAGGAACGAGACGGGCCGCACCAGGTGGGGGGCCAGGTCGTGCAGCAACCGACCCCGTTCCTCGAGCGCTTCGCGCACGAGGGCGACGTTGAACTGCTCGAGGTAGCGCAGACCGCCGTGGATCAGCTTGGAGGACCGGCTGCTGGTGCCCGCGGCCAGGTCACGTTGCTCGACCAGGCCCACCGACAGCCCGCGCGTGGCCGCGTCCAGCGCGGCGCCCGCGCCGGTCACGCCGCCGCCGATCACGAGCACGTCGCTCACGCGGGCGGCGAGCCGGTCGAGGCCGGCCGCGCGGCGGGCGGGGGACAGCGCGACGGGTTCCACGTCAGCTCCGTGCGGGGGTGGTCGGCCGCACGCGAACGCGCGGCGGGACGATGCTACGACGTGCCCGTGGCCACGCGTCCGTGACGGGTCTGGCAGCCTGCCGGCGGCTCGCTGACGGGACGATGACGGTGGTGACGAGGTGGCGAACGGCGCGGCAACCGGGTCCACGGGCGGGGTGACCAGCAGCGTTCGGACCTGCGCCTACGGGGACCACCCGGCGCAGGTCGCCGACCTGCTGCTGCCGCGGGGGACGGCGCCCCCGGCGGGCTGGCCGACCGTCGTGCTCGTCCACGGCGGGTTCTGGCGTGACCGCTACCGACGGGACCTGATGGCACCGCTCGCACGCGACCTGGCAGCACGGGGCTACGCGAGCTGGAACGTCGAGTACCGCCGCGTCGGGCCGACCGGCGGTGGGATCC